>JAUXKG010000233.1 GCA_030624355.1 Acidobacteriota bacterium | reverse complement strand
GCTAACCACCGAAGGAAAGAACAAAGTCTCGCATCGAGCTCGTGCTCTGGAGAAGCTTAGTGTCTCGCTCCATAAATACGGTGGTGTTTGCTGATGGGGGTTGCGGGGGGAGATCAAGGAACGAGGAGGAGGAGATGCAGAGACATCGGCGACGACGAGTGACACAGAGATCGCCCGCAACCCCCACCAGCCCGAAGGGTGGCGGCGGGACGGCCTCAATTTCTTTGTCGCTCCGCCTCCACGATGCACATCGACATCTTGTCGTTGTCGCTTCGCGAACTTGACGCCGTCGCGCTCGCCACGAACACCACCGTATCTATGAAGCGAGACACTAGGAAGGCCGACCGAGCGCAACGCAGTCAGGACGAGTGATTTCGGCGATGCAGTAGAGAATTTATGCATAATCCGGGCTAGGCATGAAGTGACTGATCCTCCTGAGACTCAGGGGTGCTGCGGGGCAGAAATGTGGTGTAGAAAATCAACAGCACCCCACACGTTATGGCCGCATCGGCAAGATTGAAAGTCGGCCAACTAAAGTGATCTTTCCAGTGGAGCTCCAGGAAATCAATTACATAGTGGTGCAGAAAGCGATCAACGAAGTTTCCCAAGATTCCGCCTAGCAGCAGTCCCAGAGAGACAGTGAGGAGAATCTGGTCTGCAGGGGTGCTCCAAATGTAATAGAGGATGACAACGACAGCTATAACACCCATGAACAGAAGAGTGACCACCTTCCACTCTGATTCCAGGGAATGGAACAGCCCGAATGCGATGCCTTCGTTGCGAACGTAATTAATAGTGAAAAAACCATTAATTACTGGATAGTAGTGGAGCCAGGCAGTGTTGTGAACTAGCCATTTAGTCAACAGGTCCAGTGCAAAGACAACCAGGCCCAGGAAAACCGCTAACGTGCGCAGAGGGAAAGGCTGAAGCCTGAAGCTCGTATATCTCAACGTTCAATCCAACCTCTAGTTTGGCGCACTACAGTTCTCCCATTTCCTGAAGAATGGCATAACAGCGGGAACAGACATTGGGGAAATCTGCATGAGTCCCCACAGAAGTGCGATGATTCCAACATCTGTCACACTTTTCTCCGGGAGCCGATGAAACAGCAACCTCAACATCCATTCCGGTCAGTTGGTCAGATTGGCTGAGCTCAACATCGGAGACGATGAAAAGAAAGCGAAGATTCTGGGCAAATCGCTGAAGGTATGTGTAGGCCTCGGATCCACAAAGAATCGTGACTCCGGCGCCCAGAGAATTACCGATTTCCTTCTTCTCCCGGCTCTCCTCAAGCGCTCGGCTGACCAGGGGGCGTATATCGAGCAGCGACTCCCAGCGCTCCAGCAGTTGCGGGTCTTTATGCTGATCTATTTCCCTGGAAAACTTTGCCATGTGTACTGATTCGACCGGTGGATTCTGAGTGTAAAGATGCGTCCAGATTTCCTCGCTGGTAAAAGGCAGGATGGGTGCAAGAAGGCGTACCAACGTATCAGCGATTCGAAACAGGCTGGTTTGAGCCGCCCTTCGTGCTGTGGAACCGGGTGCTGAAACATAGAGGCGGTCCTTCAAGACGTCAAGATAAAAGTTGGAAAGATCCACAACACAGAAATTGTAAAGGTTGTGGTAAGCAACGTGGAATTCAAAGCGCTTGTAGGCGTCCTCAACCAGATGCGCTACCATGGCCATTCGGGCCAGTGCCCATTGGTCCAGTTCGGTCAGATCCTCACCTCCAACCAGGTCACTCTGATCTAAATCGTGCAGGTTGCCCAGCAGGAAACGACTGGTGTTGCGGATCTTGCGATAGGCCTCCCTCATTCGAGACAGGACCTCGTCTCCCAGCCGAGCATCTTCAGTGTAGTTGATGGAAGACACCCACAAGCGGAGGATTTCCGCCCCATTGGCTTTCATGATCTCAAGCGGGGAGATGACATTTCCCCGCGATTTCGACATGGCGCGGCCTTCGGCGTCAAGAGTCCAACCATTGCAGATGACGATTCGGTAGGGGGCCGCGTCCTTTGTGCCGACAGCGATCAACAGGGAGCTGTGAAACCAGCCTCGGTATTGATCGCCTCCTTCCAAATAAACATCAGCGGGCCAGCGAAGGTCCGAATCTTCCTTGAGCACAACGGCATGGCTGGATCCGGAGTCAAACCAAACATCCAGGATGTCGTATTCTTTTTCGAACTCGGAGTGACCGCACTGGCAGTGTGTTCCTTCGGGAAGCAGTTCGGAGACGCTTCGCGAATACCAGGCATCGGCACTCTCTTGTTCAAAGATCTGGGCCACATGTTCGACAATTTCGGAGGTCAGTAGAGGCTGATGGCATTTCTTACAGTAGAAGGCGACAATCGGAACTCCCCAGATTCTCTGTCGACTGATGCACCAATCCGGGCGATCGGCAATCATGTTGCTGATGCGTTCTTCACCCCACTGAGGGATCCATCGTACTCCTTCTATCTGCTTCAAGGTCCGCTGTCGCAGGTTCTCTTTCTCCATACTGATGAACCATTGTGGGGTGGCTCTGAAGATGACTGGATTATGGCAGCGCCAACAGTGAGGATAGCTGTGCTGGACCGTCTTCTCCGTCACCAGAACGCCTTTTTCGGCCAGGAAGTGGTTGATCTTGGGGTTGGCCTCGAAAACGGTGAGTCCCGAAAAGTGTTCCACGTCAGAAGTGAATCTGCCCGCGCTGTCTACCGGACAGTATATTTCCAAGTCGTTTTCGACTCCCATCCGATAGTCGTCATGTCCATGTCCAGGAGCAGTGTGCACGGCGCCAGTTCCCTGCTCCAGGGTGACGTGGTCGCCCAGAACGCTCTTCGACTCGCGGTCCAGCCACGGGTGTTGCGAGCGAAGACCCTTCAAAGCTTCGCCCGTGACAGTGGCCAGTATTTGGTGGTGTTCGAATCCACACTCTTGGACCACCCGGTCAATCAGTGCCCGGGCGATGATGAAGACCTCGTCGTTTACCTCCACCAGGGAATATTCAAGATCGGGGTGAAAACAGATGGCCAGGTTGGCAGGAAGGGTCCATGGAGTGGTGGTCCAGATCAGGACGGAGACTTCTCGATTGGCCATCGAGGGAAGAAGTTGGTCGATCCCACCTATTACCGGAAACTTGACATAGACGGATGGACTGGTGTGGTCGTCATACTCAACCTCAGCTTCCGCCAGTGCCGTTTCACAGGAGATGCACCAATGAATCGGCTTGAGACCCCGGTAGACGCTGTCTTGCTCTACAAAACGGCCAAAAATACGGACGATCTCCGCCTCATACCGGTGGTCCATCGTGAGGTAGGGCGCCGCCCACTGCCCGAAAACTCCTAGTTGCTTAAACTCTTCTTTCTGGATGTCAACGAATTTTTGTGCGTATTGACGACATTTCTGGCGAATGGTCAGCGGCTCTTCATTTCCCTTTTTTGTACCCGTCACTTTGATCTCAATAGGTAGACCGTGACAGTCCCAACCTGGAACATAAGGGCTATAATAGCCCTCCATCGTCTTGGTCTTGACAATCAGGTCCTTCAGTATCTTGTTCAACGCATGTCCCAGATGGATGTGTCCGTTGGCGTAGGGTGGACCATCGTGCAGGACAAATGTCGGGCTTCCCTTGCGTGCCGTACAGATTTTTTCATACAGGCCGGTCTGTTCCCATCGAGCACGGATCCGTGGCTCCAGTTTTGGCAGGTTTGCCTTCATGGAGAAATCGGTGCGGGGCAAATTGATGGTTTTCTTCAAGTCCGGCTGTTTGGACAATGCTTGTGATCCTTTCAAAAAAGTCACATCCGAATGGGTGGCCCTTCTTCAGGGCGAATCAGAACTTTAACAAAAACAGAGCGATCTTGTGAATGCAGGCCGGGAAATCTAAAATCCAAAGCATTGAACTTTAGATTTAAGATTTGCTCAGCTAACGGAGATTGAACTGGACCTCGATGGTGGCCAATACGTCCACCGGTTTACCATTGAGGGTTCCGGGTCGAAATCTCCAGTTCTGGGCAATCTCCTGAATGGCCTGTTCCTCCAACCCGTATCCCAGAGCACGCAGAACCTTGAAACTGTCCACTCGGCCGGTGTGGCGAATGACGGCCTGAAGAATAACAATCCCCTGCACCTTCGATTTGATCGCCTCGTCCGTATAGCTAGGTGTTGTCTGGACCAGGATCTGAGGGTTGCTGATGCCACTGCCGATGGTGTAGACGCCTCCATCACCGGTTCCGGACCCGGTACCCCGATCCGGACCACTGCCGCTGCCAGCCACACGCCCCTGTCCCTGTCCTCCTCGGGCAGGCGGCCCGGGGGGAGCTGTGAGGTCACCGATGTTCAGCTCTGGTGCAATCTCTTCCAGTACACGAGGTACCTCCTCGATTTCCTTCCTTCGAATCGGTTCCGGTGCGTTGGGAGTGGGGTCCGGAATCGGAACCAGTTTAGGCTCGGGATCAGGTACTGTAGGCTTCGGTTTGGGAGGCGCAGTCTCCGGTCGGGCTCCACCTCCTGCCAGGGCGGCTGGCTGAGCCAATTGTCGGAGTAGCAGCACCTGCTGGGTAGGAAGCAGAACCTGCCTGCCTAGAGAGGGAAAGATGATTAGGAAGAGAAGAATGTGAAAGAGGGTGGCCAAGATCACTGACACCCGCATAGGCTTACGATTGGAAAGGTCGCGGTAAAAAATATTGTATGGATCGGCATATTGCATTCGCTCAGCTTCGGTCATCTTGAGCGCCAGCAGAGTCTCAAGAAAATCCTTCACTCTGGTCGACAAACTGAGTTGTTGTTGGTTCATTCTCTACCGCGTACTTTCTCCGGTCCGGCGAAATATCTCCCTAATTATCCTACAAAAGTACCTCGCTTCACAGGTGCAGTGCGTTTGAGGCGCAGTTCTGTGGTGTTTGCTGTGTCCCATGTCTCGGCAGGAGCTCCTCTTTTGCTGGCCTCAGCGGGCAGATTCCATTTC
>JAUXKG010000004.1 GCA_030624355.1 Acidobacteriota bacterium | reverse complement strand
TTCTGTCTTCTCCTTCAACTGATGAGTGGATTTCTCGCTCGGGCCTACTCAGCCTCCGGCAGCTCCTCCTCCGGTGTCATGAGACCGACATCGCCAATCCCAGCACCCTTGGCGATGTCAATGACTCTAACCACATCACCAAAAGGAAGATCCACATCTCCCTGGATAAACATGTTCTTGTTGGCACGTGCGCTATAGATATCAAATAGTCTCTCTCCCAGCATGTCTGCCGTTACAGGATCTTGGTTGATACGTAAAGCACCCGTCGCGTCGATAGAAACAACGATCGCGTCCGACTTCACGATGATATTCTCCGGAATTATATCAGGGGCTTTCTGAGGCACTCTGGCTTCAAGGTTGTATTGCATTGTCGGCTGGATCACCATGAAGATGATCAAAAGTACCAGAAGAATATCAATGTACGGAGTAATGTTGATATCATTCTTGGGACCATCCCCGCTGCCCCCTGTGGCCATTGACATGACTTACTACCTCCCTATTCTCTGCGCTCTACCATCAGACCGATTTTTTCCGCGCCAGCGTCACGGGCGCTGTTGATCACAGCAACCACCTTGCCATAGGAGGCTGCTACATCACCTTTGACGAACAGCGGCAAATCGGGTGCTGCTGCTATTCGATCAGCGAGATTCTCTATCAACTGTCCCTCAAGAACTCGATCTTGGTTGATGTAAATCTCCTGCTGCCTGGTAATGGTGACCATAGTCGCATTCTCCGCCTCTGCATCAGGAGCTTCTTGTGCATTGACAGCCGAGGGCTTGTTCACGTAAACCCCTTCCTGCAACAGCGGTGTGGTGATCATGAAAATAATGAGCAGCACCAGCATGACGTCCGCCATCGGAGTGACGTTGATTTCCGAAGTAACCGCGCTGCGCCCGCCGCCTCCACTAGTCATTCCCACGTTGCTGAGCCCTCCGTTTTAGAAAGTAATCGAGCAGCTCGGAAGAGGAATTATCCATCTCTACCACAAAGGATTCAATCCTTCCGGTAAAGTAGTTATACATCCAAACAGCAGGAACTGCCACAAAGAGCCCGATAGCGGTGGCAATCAGGGCCTCGGAAATTCCGCCAGCCACTGCTGCCAGTCCGGTGTCCTCACCGGAACTCATGCCTGCGAACGCATTGATGATACCCACGGTGGTTCCAAACAATCCCACAAAAGGTGCGGTAGCACCAATGGTGGCCAGACCTGCTAGTCCCCGTTTGAACTCCTCGATCCCAATTGCTGTGGCCCTTTGAAGCGCTCTTCTGGAAGCCTCAATCGCTTCCCCCGGTATGGTCTCCGCCCCCTGGTGTGTTTGAAACTCCTGTAACCCGGCAACCACTACCTTGGCCAGATGACTCTTGTTGTGCTGCTCGGCCAGTTCGATGGCTTCCCGGATGTTCCCACCCTTTAAGGCGTCGGCCACTGCCGGAGCAAACTCGATCGATTGCTTGCGTGCGGCCCGGAATGTCAGATACCTCTCAATCATCACCTGAATAGACCAGACCGACATGATGCCCAGCACAACCACGACTGCCTGTGCCAGGTAGCCCATCTGCTCCCACATTTCCATGAAATTACCCATGTCTACCTCCCAAGAAAAGAAATGATCAACACTGTTTCATTCTTTACAAACTTTACAAAGAAAAATCAAGGCTCAACTCAGACTATCGATTTTGACTGAGTACAAAATTCACCGTTACGGTCGCTATGACTTGAACTGGTTCACCGTTGAGCAGCGTGGGGGAATACTTCCATTGCTTCACTGCAGCCAATGCCGGGGGAGTCAAAAGGGGATGTCCCCGAATCACCTTTATTCCGGCGACGTTCCCCGTTTCATCAACCGTCACCTGGAGAAGTACAATTCCTTGCACACGTGCTCTCTTTGCCAACTCCGGATATTTCGGCTCCACTCGACGAATGAGCTTGGAAGACTGGACATTTCCACCCACGCGAACCGCAGCCTTCTTGTTCCTGGGAGGAGGAGGAGGAGGCGCTGCACTCATTCCAATATTACCCGTTCCTCCAGGCACACCCCCTACGCCTCCACCCGGCACACCTCCCGGCCCAACCACACTGGAGAATTCCGGCAGATCATCCGCCGGTGGCGGGATCTCACTGGGAATCTCGGTAGGGGCCACAAACTTCGACGGATCCATCTTGACAACCTGGACCTTCTTAATCCGCGGTGGTGGTGGTGCGGTCGGCGGTGGCGGTGGCGGTGGAGGTGGAGGTGGCGGCGGAGGTGCCAAGAAAGTCAGCAGCTCGTGCTCCGGAAGTGCATCAAAATAGATGAGTGGAACCAGCAACAGTATTGCAAGCGCGATACTGTGGCTTACCAAAGAAACCAAGAAACTGTAAAGGCTGTTTCCCTTTCGGTCAGCTGTAGATTCGATCATCTGATCAAACATTACATTTTCCCTTCCTATCTCAACTCTCGTATGGTCGGTCGCGACACACCCACGTTTGCGCCGATCTTACTATTGGCTACTAGTCGAGTCAAGATAATTTTTGCACTTTCACTTGCTCGTAACCTGATAAAAAAACAGGGTTTAAAGAACTCCATTGACAGCTCAACTCAGGTTGCTCTCCTGTTCTTAAAATCCTGCCACCAAAGAACGATCGGACTCGCAATTGCTATGGATGAATAAGTTACTACAATGATGCCAACTACAAGCGCAACCGAAAAACCTCTCAATACCTGTCCACCCAGCAGATAGAGAGATAGGACGGCCACAAAAGTCATTCCTGATGTCATGATGGTCCGATTCAAAGTTTGATTGATGCTGGAGTTAATGATGGCGTACAGATCGCTGCGGCGCATTAGCTTTTGGTTCTCTCGTACCCGATCGAACACAACGATCGTGTCATTTATCGAATAGCCCACCAGAGTCAGCAGGGCAGCCACCACCGTCAACGAAATCTCCAATCCGGTCAGGGAAAACACCCCAATCGTGATGAATACATCGTGAAACAGTGCCACAATGGCCGCCAATCCATAGATCCAGCGAAAGCGCAAAGCGATATAAAGCAACATGCCGATGAGGGAAAAGAAGATTGCGTTCCGTGCCCGTGTTCTCAGCTCTTGTCCCACTTTGGGCCCGACACTCTCCACGCTGATCACTACAAAATCGCTCAGATAGGTTTCTTCAGAGAGCATCTGACTGACTGTGGAAGATATCCCGAGCTCGCCCAACTCGGCGAAATCGTGGATCATTCCGCTGTGCTGGTTCCGATAATCCAGTATTTTGTTGGCCACTTCATCGTAGTGCAGGCTGAATTCCGAAACGGAAAGTGAGTCCACAAGGTTATCGGAGTCCAGTTCCTGCAACTTGGTGGACAGACCCGCTCTTGTCGTATTGTTCAGATCCAGCTTCCCGCTGCTCAGATGACCCTGGTCGTACGCCTCACGCAGCGCTGCAAAGATCCGGGCACTCTCCTGGGACAGGTCCAGAGACTCACCTCCTTCACTGTACGCCATGCGGATCTGGACCTCGTTCTTGGAAAGCTCATCGAATCGAACGATTTCCTGGGCTCTGAGCCCGGCCTGGTCCTATGTCGTCCGTATAGTCTCTATTTGGGGAGTATCCTTGAACTTGATATAAACCAGCGTCCCGCCAGTAAAATCGATTCCCAGGTTCAATCCGGAGAGGAACAGGGAGCCCCCGGCCAATAGAACAAACATCAGAGACGTACCAATGAAGATCCATTTCAATTTGAGCCAATCGATCTTGGAATCCTTGACAATATCCATACTCTTAACCGATGCCACCTGGTGGTTTAGTCACCCTGCAAACTCGCTTTGTTCCCGATCAAATCGAAAGTTTTTCAATCTCCGACCTTTGAAGAACCAAACCAAAAATCGTTCTCGAGACGAATACGGCGGTAAAAATGTTGGCCAACAGACCCACGGCCAAAGTCACTGCAAAGCCTCGGATCGGACCGGTTCCAAACTGGAAAAGAAAGAGTGCCGCAACCAAAGTCGTCAGGTTTGTGTCAATGATGGTCGAAAACACACGATCGAACCCTGCGTCAACGGCACTGCGAACTGTTTTCCCCACGCGAATCTCTTCCTTAATTCGTTCGAAAATCAAAATGTTGGCATCGACCGCCATACCGATAGTCAGGATAACGCCAGCGATTCCGGGAAGAGTCAGGGTGGCGTGAAAATAGGCAAGAACTGCCATCAGGATCATCAGATTCAACATCAGACACACTACAGCGTTTATCCCCGACAATCGATAGGCCACCAGCATCCCCATCACCACCAGAACCAAGCCCACTAGAGAGGCAGTCACCCCACGACGGATGGAATCTATCCCCAAAGAGGGACCGATGATACGATTCTCCAGTATTTCAATAGCTGCCGGAAGAGCCCCTGAGCGCAAAACCAAGGCCAGGTCTTCAGCTTCCTCCCGGGTAAAGGTTCCCGTGATCCGAGCGGCCTCCGAGGCGATCCTTTCACTGATGTTGGGTGCTGATCGAATCTCGTTGTCCATAACGATGGCCAATCGATTTCCGACGTTCTGCTCGGTGGTCCGACTGAACAACTCCACTCCTTCGGCATTCAGAAAAAACTCCACCTCGGAACGACCGGTGAAGGAATCTTCCGAGCGACGAGCATTCTTTAGATGCTGACCAGTGACGGAGGGAGCCTTACGGACGACCATATACATGGTCTCCCCCCGGGTCTCACTAGGATTTCGATAGCGCAGTACTTCGAAATCGGGAGGCAGTGCACCGTTGAACGACTGTACGGCCGCCTCTCGAGTGACGTGCGGTCCCCCCTGGGTAGGGTGGACAATCTTCAACTCCAGACGTGCTGTAGTTTTGATCAGGTTGACAACACGATCGAAGTCTTCAACCCCTGGAAGTTCCACGATAATCTGGTCCTTAACATCCCCACTCCCGTAAATCGTAATGGTAGGTTCAGTCACACCGTACTGGTCCACGCGCTTGGTGATGGTCTCCTTTGCCTGCCGAACAGTCAGGTCGGCCAGAGCTTTTCGATAGGCGGCATTCATGGATAAGACCGAATCCACCTCACCTTCTCGAAAGCGAGTCCGCGTCGTCCAGCTAACGGAGTACTGGCTCAGATAATCCTCCAGTTCCTGCTCCTGGTCCTGAAGGACTCCAAGGATCTCGATCTGAAAATCGTCGGTGACCAGCGTCCGGCCAAACACAATTCCATTTTCCCGGAGATCCGCCTCAATCCGGTCTCGAACCTGGTTGATTTCCGCCTCGAAGGCATCCGCAGTCAGCACTTGAAGAACCAGATGGACCCCTCCCTTGAGGTCCAAGCCCAGATTGATCTTCTGGGAGGGAGGATAAAATAGAAAGACACTTCCCGCGATGACAACGAGGGTAACAATTAGCCGATATTTCAGGTTTTTCTTCATCCACTCCCCTCACACCACCCGGTAAGTGTCCGGTGCGGTGCTGAGGCACCTCACTTCACAAACGCACGTTAGTCCGGCTTTGATTGCAAAGAAGCAATTGCACTCTTTGCGATTTCGATCTTCACTTGGTCTGCCACTTTCAAAATGAACGTGTTGTCTCGAACCCCCGCTATCGTTCCATGAATTCCACCATTGGTGACCACCTTGTCTCCATTTGACAGGCTGGCGATGAGCGCTTCCATGCCTTGCTGTCTTTTTCGCATGGGACGAATGATCAACAAATAGAAGATACCGATGACCAGGGCAAAGGGCAGAAACAACGCAACGGGTGATTGGCTCTGCTGTGCCAACAACGAAGCAATCATTATCTCAACTTCCTCAACATCAACCTTCGGCTCTGCAATGATTCGGGGTAATTCGGATCCTGGGAAGGGCCAGTATATCAGATCTCATTGGATAACTCAGCATATCGCTCGTGGAAGTTCCTCTCCAACTCCGTCAGCGAATTGAGCGCGATACTCTGTCTAATCTTGCGCATCAAGTCAAGGTAAAAATAGAGGTTGTGATAGGTGTTCAAGACGCTTGAAACTATTTCACCCGAGATGTAGAGGTGTCTCAGATAGCTTCGCGTGTATCGGCGACAAACCAAACAGGTGCAATCGGGGTCCGCCGGTTCCTGATCAAATCGATACCTGGCGTTTTTGATCTTGAGGGGTCCGAGCGAGGTGAAAAGTGTCCCGTTTCTCGCATTACGGGTGGGCAAAACACAATCAAACATGTCCATTCCCTGTTTCACACAAAAAAACAGGTCCTGTGGCGTCCCCACACCCATCACGTAACGGGGTTTGTCCTCCTGCATCAAACCATTCAAATGCTCAATCAGTTCGTACATCAGCCGCCTGGGTTCTCCCACGCTGAACCCTCCAAGAGCAAGACCCTGAAAATCCATGTCACCCAGACGCTCCAGGCTCTCCTTCCTCAGTTCTAGAAAAACACTCCCTTGGACAATTCCAAACAGGACCTGCTGTCCGCTCCCGTGAACCCTCTTGCAGCGTTCGGCCCAACGCATGGAGCGTAGCATGGACTCCTGTGCTTCTTGTTGACTCACCGGATAAGGAGTGCAGTCATCCAATACCATGATGATATCCGCCCCCAGAACCTGTTGGACCTGGACCGCTTTCTCGGGCGAAAAAAAGTGAGCACTCCCATCCAAGTGGGATCGAAAAGCAACACCGTCTTCACTGATTTTTCTGAGCGCCCTGTGGCTGAAGACCTGATATCCGCCGCTGTCGGTGAGAATGGGCCGATCCCAGGACATGAAATGGTGAAGTCCGCCATGAGCACGAATCACTTCTTGTCCGGGACGCAGATATAAATGGTAGGTATTGGACAGAATAATGGACGGATCAAGTTGCTCCAGAAGCTCGTGAGGCATGGCCTTGACCGTAGCTGCCGTTCCCACCGGCATGAAGACTGGAGTTTCAATGTCTCCATGGGGGGTTTTCAGAAGTCCGTGGCGGGCGCGAGTTTCCTCATCCTGGTCCACGACGCGAAAAAAAGCCGACATTAGCTGAGCAACTTCAAGTTCCTTACCACCGAGCTTGCTTCAACTATCCACTAACTCGAGACGAAAAAGATTCTCACTATCCACCAGGTAGAGTAGCGTCCCTTCCCGGTTATAGGCGAACCCCACCAGCATGGGACCTGCAACGGTCAGCTCGGGCTGACCGTTTCGAAAGGTATACAACCCCTTCTTCCCTCGCCATGAAGCCACCACCTGGAGATTGCCTTTGGGATCGAAGCCAAGTCCCTGAGGACGCCCCAGGCCTTTGAAGAAGACACGAACCTGACCTTTGGAGGAGACCTCGTATACACAGTCCTGTGTTGCCAGCGTCGGGCCCGTGACAAATAGAGTATCGTCCTGCCCGATGGCCAGATGATAGGCAGAAACACTGGGTTCCAGTTCACAGAAGACCGACATCTTCCGACTGGAGTCAACTCTGTACACGATTCCACTGCGGTCCCCAACCAGCAGGTCGCCTTGTGAGTCAAAGACCAATCCGCTGGCCAATCCAAGCCCGTCGACGTACTTTTCAACCTGCTTATCGAAGGTGGACCTGTAGATAGCACCATTGTACCGGCTGCTGATGTAGAGATAATCATCCCGACCAATCACCAATCCCGTCGGATTGACGACTTCGGCCAAAAAGGGATGTTTGCTTCCATCCAGATGTATGACAAAAACACCAAACGGGACTTTCTCTCCTCGTGCCCCACTGTAGGTGACATAGACGTTACCCATCGAGTCAACCACGGGATTTCCGACAGAATGGAGTTCCGAAGCCACCACGCGGCCCACCGTTAGGCGAACATGTTCTTCCTGTGTGTTTCGGACAACCAAACCGTCCTCACACTTGTCTGGAATTTTGATGCTCAGGGCTTTAGTGGAAGCGGCCAGAATCTCAGCGCTGACACCGCCAACCTCGACTTGAACACCCAGAGGATTCTTAAGCCCCTCGACTTCGACCCGAATGGTTCCTCCAGGCAAGGCTGCGTTAGGATCGAGCACCTTTACTTTCATAAGGCCAGCCACTATAGCATGGGCCGCTACGGCTCCAAAGTAATCGTGATAGACTGAGGGATTCGCTATGTCCGGAAACTCTTCAAGTGACCATTTCATTCAGATTCTAGGTGCCAAACAAAACAATCTGAAAGACATTGACGTTAACATCCCCATTAACCGCCTGACCGTCATCACAGGTGTCAGCGGATCGGGAAAATCCAGCCTGGCATTTGACACACTTTATGCTGAGGGACAGAGACGGTATGTTGAGTCCCTTTCAGCTTACGCCCGTCAATTCCTGGAACGCATCAACAAGCCCAACGTTCGTGAAATCATAGGGATCAGTCCACCCGTCGCCATAAGACAGAGGAACACTTCTCGAAACCCCAGGTCGACAGTCGGCACGGTGACTGAAATTTATGACTACCTGCGTCTTCTTTTTTCACGGGTGGGGGTCATTCTGTGTCGAGAGTGTGGCCGTAAAGTCAAGAACAACACTATTGACGAAGTGGCCGAACAATTAGTGTCTCTCCCACAGGGAACCCGAATCTATGTCACTTTTCCCTTCAAAGGGAGCCGCCTGGACTTGAACTCAGACAAACATCGTGCCGACATCCCCCTGAAGCTTCTTCTGGAAAATCTTCTCAAACTGGGCTTTCAGAGGCTCATCAGCGGAGAACCCCAGAAAGTCCAGATTCACAAACTGCCAGAAGCCAGTCCAGTGTCCCTCGAGGACCTGGAGCAGACCAACCTGCTGATTGACCGACTGGTAATTCAATCTGACATTCAGGACCGATTGACGGACTCTCTGGAACTCTGTTACCGCGAAGGAAACGGAATCTGTGAAATTTTCATTCTGGGGATCGAGGGACAGACAGACTCAACCGAACTCTTGCGCTTCACTGAAAGATTCGAGTGCCAGTATTGTCGAATCTCCTATCGAACGCCGGAACCTCGTCTTTTCTCCTTCAACAGCCCTTACGGGGCCTGTCCTGCCTGCCAGGGATTCGGAAATACGATCACGTTGGACCAGGATCTTGTCATTCCCGACCGCGAAAGGACGATTGCCGGCAAACCCATCGAACCGTTCACCAAGCCCCGCTACCGCCGCTTCCAAAAGCAACTCGAAGCCTATGCAGTGCAAAAAGGCATCCCATTGGACAAGCCATTTGGCCTGCTTCCTGAAGAGATGCGCCGCAAAATCTGGGAGGGGGAGGCAAAATTCCCGGGCGTGCAGGGTTTCTTCCGCCACCTGGAAAAGAAGAAATACAAGGTGCATATTCGAGTCTTTATCAGTCGCTACCGCAGCTACACTCTCTGCGCCGAGTGTTTCGGTGAACGCCTGTGTCAGGAGGCCCGAGACGTTTACGTGGGAGGAGAGCGTCTGACCCGATTGACCGCACTGTCCGTCGATGAACTTCAAGACTTCTTTACCAAGCTCAGTTTGACTCCTTCACATCTGGCAGTGGCAAAAAACATACTGCGGGAGATCCAACTGCGACTGGATTTCCTGATGAAGGTCGGACTGGAGTATTTGACTCTAGATCGCCTTACTTCGACTCTCAGTGGTGGAGAAGTACAACGAATTCACCTGGCCGCATCCTTGAGCTCTTCCCTGGTTGGAACTCTTTATGTCCTGGATGAACCCTCCATCGGACTGCATGCGCGAGACGAGGGACGCCTCATTGAAATCCTCAAACACCTTCGAGACTTGGGCAATACCATCGTTGTCGGTGAGCATGAGAAGGAGATGATTGAAGCAGCAGACCACATCATCGATCTGGGACCCGGGGCGGGGGAACAGGGAGGACATCTGGTTCACAGCGGAGAGCTGTCTTTGATGTTGAAAAACCGTAATTCATTAACTGGGAAATATTTAACTGGTAAAAATGCCATTACCACACCCGTTTTTCGCCGCTCCACTAACTGCAAAACTCTGTCGCTTCATGGAGCCCGGCAACACAACCTCAAGAACCTGTCGACACACTTTCCACTGGGGGTGATGGTTTGCGTCACGGGGGTGTCCGGGTCCGGAAAGTCCACTCTGGTTCACAATGTTCTCTACGCCGGCCTCAAAAATCTGCGGGGAGAATGGAAGGGTACCATCGGCGAACTAGATCGAATCGAAGGATGGGAACAATTCAGCGAAGTCCTGCTGGTTGATCAGAATCCCATCGGTAAGACTCCCCGTTCCAATCCAGTCACTTACGTTAAGGCATTCGATGAGGTCCGAAAGCTGTTCGCTTCTACGAGAGAGGCCCAGTCACGCAACCTGCCCCCTTCTCACTTCTCGTTTAACGTTTCCGGTGGACGATGTGAGACTTGCAGGGGCTCGGGCACGGTCACTGTGGAGATGCAGTTTCTGGCCGACGTCGAGCTTGTGTGCGAAGACTGCAAAGGGTGTCGCTACACGAACAGAGTCCTGCAAGCTACCTACAAGGAGAAAAACATCGCTGACGTTCTAGAGCTTACAGTGGCGGAGGCCCTGAAGTTCTTCAGAAACCACCTTTCACTGGTCCGCAAATTGAGAGTTCTAGAGGCAGTAGGTCTCGGATATCTGAAGCTGGGACAGTCGGCTACCACCCTATCAGGCGGCGAAGCACAAAGAATCAAACTGGCGGCTCACCTTTCCAAGAAAACCTCCAAACGACCGCTCTTCATCTTCGATGAACCCACTACCGGCCTGCATTTTCAGGACATCAGCAAGCTGCTGCGAGCCTTTGATCAACTGATTACCCAAGGAGCGTCACTAATCGTAATTGAACACAACCTGGACGTGATCAAGTGTGCTGATTGGATCATCGACCTGGGTCCGCAAGGCGGGGCAGCCGGAGGGCAGATAGTGGGCGAGGGGCCACCCGAGGTCATTGCTAAGATGGAGTCCTTTACCGGACAGTACCTGAGGAAATACCTGACAACTTGAATATTGTCGATTGACGAGTGTCGAGTGACCGGACTGACAACGATCAATGTCGATTGACGATTGTCGAGTGACAACTGTTCGAAGCCAGGCCCACCGTCTGATGATTCGAAACCTGGAACTCTTAACTAGACTCACCGATTTACCGGACTGATAACTGACAGATTTGATCGTATAGTTGTCAGTTGTCAGTTGTCAGATGTCAGTTATGAGTGGCTCGATGGAACGGGCTGAGCCGGTAGTCTCGTCTACATCCAAGATCACCGAACAGAGGCGTGGAGAGTTTGCTGCCGGCTCGAAGCGTGAGGGCAAGCCAGTCAGGAAACGCGATAGGGACGAGTCTGTTTGCATTCCAATGACCGATTCATATGATCCAGTCATGCCTACATCTGAAATATAGGCCGTGCCTCCCGGCAAAACTCGTGCGTCAGCAGTTGGAACGTGAGTATGGGTTCCGACAACCGCTGAGACGCGTCCATCCACGAACCAGCCAAAGGCCATCTTTTCGGAAGTAGCCTCTGCATGAAAGTCGACCACAATCACAGGAGTTTTCTCAGACAATTTGGCGATTTCTCGCTCGGCGAAGCGAAAAGGACAATCCGTGATGGGCATGAACACCCTTCCCTGAAGATTGAGGACTGCTACCAGTTGGCCTTGCTGACTTTCTCCTATGAACTGATATCTGCCAGGTGTTCCTGGGGGGTAATTTCCGGGTCTAAGCAATCGGGGTTGGTTTGGAAGATAGTCGTAGATCTCCTTCTTATCCCAGATATGATTTCCCGAGGTCATCGCATCGACACCCAGGTTCAATATTTCCTCACCGAGTTTCCGCGTCAGACCAAATCCACCAGCGGCGTTTTCGACATTGGCAATGGTAAAATCGATCTGGTTGCCCTCTTGGATTTGAGAAAGTCTCTGCTTCAAAATAGTACGACCGCCACGCCCAACCACATCACCGATAAATAGAATTCTCATCTCTCACCCAACTCATTTGGCGTAATCGACGACCCGCATCTCGCGAATCACGGTCACTTTGATCTGTCCCGGATATTGCAACTCGTTCTCTATCTTCTTGGTAATCTCCTTCGTTAACCAGAAAGCCTTCTCATCGGAAACCTTACTGCTCTCGACGATGATCCGGACCTCTCTGCCAGCTTGAAGAGCAAAGGCTTTAGCGACACCTGAGAAGGAGGCCGCGATCTCTTCCAACTTTTCCAATCTCTTCACGTAACTCTCGAGGACCTCCCGGCGCGCTCCTGGTCTAGCCGCAGAGGTGGCATCGGCAGCCTGTACCAGAACTGCTTCCAAGGTGCGAAATTCGACATCGAAATGGTGAGCTTCGATACCATGAATTACTTCCGAACTCTCCCCATACTTGCGGGCCAGTTCGACTCCGAGCTGCAGGTGGGTTCCCTCCATGTCTCTGTCAACTGCTTTACCCACGTCATGCAGAAGGCCAGCCCGTTTGGAGACCATCACATCGACACCCAACTCGCGGGCCATGATCCCTGCCAGGTAAGCTACTTCCCGACTGTGATAGAGGACATTCTGACCGTAACTGGTTCGGTACTTGAGTTTCCCAACCATTCTCAGCAACTCAGGGTTCATTCCATGTATGCCAAGTTCCAAAGCAACCTCTTCCCCTTCCTCAAATACCTTCTGCTTCATTTCTTTCTGGACCTTGCTGACCACCTCTTCAATCCGAGTGGGGTGGATGCGTCCGTCCTGAATGAGGCGTTCGATGGATAGTTTGGCTATTTCTCTGCGGAGAGGATCGAATCCGGACAAGATGACTGCTTCAGGGGTATCATCGACAATCAGATCCACTCCAGTCGCCTGCTCCAGAGCACGGATGTTACGTCCTTCCCTCCCGATGATGCGTCCCTTCATGTCATCGGTAGGAAGGTCCACAACAGAAACAGTGGTCTCGACAACGTGTTCAGCTGCGCAGCGCTGAATGGCCTGAGCCACGATTTTTCGAGCCTCGCGTTCGGCACTCTGCCTTGCTTCCTCCTCGATACGTTTCACGAGAAAAGTTGCTTCATGGCGTGCTTCCATTTGAACTGAGTCAACCAGAGTCTTCTTCGCCTCCTCAGCTGTCATCCCCGCCACCGCCTCCAGTCGCCTTGTTCTCTCTTCTAGCAGCTGCTCCATCTGGCTTTCGTTTTCGGTGACCTGATCCTCTCTTCGCCGGAGCTTGTCCAGAAGTTTTTCACTCTCCCTATCCTTGCGGAGCAGAGCCCGCTCCTTACTTTGCAAATTGTCTTCCTTGTCAGCCAAACGGCGCTCCAGGCTGCTGAGTTCCCGGCGTCTACCCTGAACCTCCTGTTCCGCTTCAGAGCGCCAACCAAAGATTTGATCCTTAGTTTCAATAATTTTTTCCTTCTTGGCTTGCTCGGCATCCCGGACAGCCTTTTGTTCAATCTCGTCTGCCAGTTGCCTGGCCTGCAAAATACGACGGTCCACCCATCGCAACTTGATAATGACCCAAGCGACGACGGTCACAGCCGCCACTGCTGCAAAGCCGATAATCACGACCGTATTCATAACTGACTCCTGATAGATAATGAAGACGAACCGTCTCAGGGCGGGCAAGGAGGAGGGATCCCCCGCTTTGTCGTGTGGTCTGTGAAATTCAGCCTGCTCTCAGCAGGTGGGAACTCTATCTCTCACCTTAGGCAGTTCCTGGGAAAAGGAATGCACACGTTGACAGAACCCGAGTTCCTCATATTTTAGTGTTGGCGAATTTACACCTACCATCACGCACATTGCAGGGGAGTAAGATTTAACGCGGCAACAGAGAAGAGTCACTTGGAACCAACATCCACAAACGGTTCCAAAAGTTTGCTCATTTTTTCGCTTTTCTCACGAACCTTCTCTTCAAAATTGTTCAATTTTTCTTTTGTCGAAAAATACTCGTCAGCAATATTCAGTGCTGACAGAACAGCTACTTTGAAACTGTCCACGGTAGGAGTGAGTTCTGAAACCTCAGTCATCCGCTCATTAACATACTCGGCCAATCGCTCTACATAATCAGGGTCGTCACCACTTCGTATCTGATAGGTCTGGTTGTAAATCCTCACGGAAGTGACTTGGTTCGAATCCTCATTTATGTTGCGACTGTGTTTCGACTTCCTTTTGTTCACCGATTACCATCACTCCAGAGCCGTCATTTTTCGCATAATCTTCTCTACCCCTGCCCGAATCTTTAGACGGTCATCCTTCAATTGCTCAATTCGCTGATCTTTTGAATTATTCCCTTTTTTTGCTTCCTCCAGATCTGTTTTCAGTTTTTCGATCTTCTCCACGAGTTCCCCGTTCTCGGTTTGAAGAGAGCTCAACAGCTGAACGACCTGAGTCAAACAAGCCTCCAGCTGAGCGAGAGCCGTCTCTGACGCAGACATCAGGAACGACCCTCCACAGAAAAAGCGGTCTGTAAGACCGCAAAAACCCTTTCTGTGTGTTGATTGACTTCATCTTGAGTCAGGGTCCTCTCCGAGTTGGCAAAGGTCAAACGTATGGATAAGCTCGCTTTGCCCTGGGGAAGCTTGGGGCCTTGGTAGAGATCAATGAGCTTAATTCCCTGAAGATCCGAAATGTTCAGTTCTTCTATGACAACTAAAATTCTAGCGTATTCCAGGGTGTTGTCAACGAGAAAAGAAAGATCTTGTTCCACTGAGGGAAATCTTCCGAGAGGAAAGTATTGTGGCTCTTCTAAGAGTTTGGCATAGAGGGGATCCAAGGAGAACTCGGCCAAAAAAACAGCCTTTCTGAAGCGATACGCCTCCTGAACTCTAGGATCCAGCTCTCCCATGACTCCCAGTACCTCGTCTCCAACACTGACACGGCTGCCCACGCTGGGATGAAGAAATTCGGCATCGGAAATGGCTTCAAAACGCCCTTTTTGACCCAAGCCGTCCAGTAACGCCTCGATAACTCCTTTCAGGTGATAAAACCCAAATTGATCACCGAATTGGTCCCAAAAAGGTTGATAGAATGCACCGGTCGCCACCAAAGCCAACCGAGGGATCTCCTGGATTGGCTCCGAACCCGGTCTGCCTGGCAAAAATGCCCTTCCGAACTCGAAAAGCCTGACATCTTGATTTCCATGGTTCAGGTTTCGCCGTAAAATTCGGAGCAATCCGGGCAATAGGCTGACGCGCAGGTGGGTATCTTCCTCCGTCAGAGGATTGGAAATCGCTACCATGGAAGGGAGGTGGCTCCAGAAGACAGTCTCCTCTGAAGGATTGGCAAACACATAATCAAAAGCCTCCAAGAAACCTAACCCTTCGAGCCTACGAGTCATGATGCGATCGTGAGCTCGGGTTGCCAGAAACTTTCCAATGCTGGGTGCAGCCGGATAGGTACTTTCAATTCGATCATATCCGTAATGCCTTGCAACTTCTTCAACCAGATCCACTTCCATCCTCACATCAGACCTAAAACTGGGGACTGCAACCTGCCAGACACCTTCTTGATCAGCGGGAGACAAACCGAATTCGAGGCGCGGCAAAACATCGGTGATGAACTCCGGATCGACACTCAACCCGACTACCTTGCCTACCCGCTTGGAGCGGAGCACAAGGGTTGTGTCCGGCTGAGGATTGGGATACTCATCCAGGATGGGACTCGCCAATACTCCACCACCAATGTCCTGAAGCAAACGGGAAGCATAGTTCAAAGCTTTGACGGGCATCTGTGGATCGGCTCCCCGCTCAAAACGAAAAGAGGCTTCTGTCATCAGCCCCAAACATTTGGCCGTGCTGCGAACCGAACCAGGACTGAAGTAGGCACTTTCCAGAAAAATGCTATGCGTCTCCTCTGAAACCTCAGTCTCCTCCCCTCCCATTATTCCCGCCAAAGCCACTGGCCGTCGGGCATCACAAATCACCAGCATGGAAGGGTCGAGTTGACGCTGGATTCCATCCAGCAAGACCAAAGTTTCTCCAGTCTCGGCGGTTCGAACAACAATGCGATTCTCTTCAAGTTTTTCATAGTCAAAGGCGTGAAGAGGGTGACCGATTGCCTGCGTTACGTAGTTCGTGACATCGACAACGTTGTTAATGGGTCTTTGTCCCACGCTCTCCAGACGGCTTTTGAGCCAGTCCGGCGATTCCTCAACCCTGAGGTTGGTGATCACCCGTCCGGCATACCTGGGACACAAATCGGGACTGTCGATCTGCACGCTGCTGGTCGGGCTAGTTGATTCTTCCTGATTCTCCGGCGGAGAGACATCTGCCGAAGTCAGCGGGAGACGGTAATGAGCTGCAATCTCCCGGGCCATTCCCAAGTGATTGAGACAATCAGATCGATTCGTCGTGACTTCGACGTCTAAAACAAAATTCCCGTCCAGATTCTGAATCTCTTCGACGTTTAAACCCAGGCTCGTCAGAACACGTCCGACCTCCTCGACGTCCACTTCCGACTCCCCGAGTTCCACGAAATCCTGAAGCCACTGATAATTGATTTTCATCGCTCTCTAAAACTGGCGAAGAAAGCGGACATCATTTTCGAAGAACAGCCGCAGGTCATTGACCTGATACTTGAGGAGTGCTATGCGATCAATCCCCATGCCCCACGCGAATCCCGTGTATCTCTCCGGGTCATAGCCCACCATCTCGAAAACCTTGGGATGGACCATTCCTGCTCCGAGAATTTCGATCCAACCCGTCTTTTTACACACTCGGCAGCCCTTGGCGCGACAAAAGATGCAACTGATGTCCACCTCGGCTCCAGGCTCCACAAAAGGGAAATAGCTGGGCCGCAAGCGTACCAGAGTATCCTCAGAAAAGAGTGCCCTAAAAAACACCTCCAGTGTTCCTTTTAAATCTGCCAGTGTGATCTCTTCGCCAACGACCAAACCTTCCATCTGGTGGAACATGGGGCTGTGAGTCGCATCGACCGAGTCACGCCGATACACTCGACCCGGCACCACAATCCGAATAGGGGGCTCCTGGCTCTCCATGGTTCGAATCTGTACCGGAGAAGTGTGCGTTCGTAACAGCAGGTTCTCGGAAAGGTAAAGCGTATCCTGGTCATCTCGAGCAGGATGCCCTTTGGGAATGTTCAGGGCTTCGAAGTTATAGTAGTCGGTCTCCACTTCCGGACCAGAGGCAACCGTAAACCCCATGTGAACAAGGATTTCCTCCATTTCCTCCCATACCCTTCTCAGGGGATGAATACCGCCACGCGGAAAGGGGTAACCCGGCAAGGTTACATCCATTCCTTCAGTTTTCAGCCTCTCGGATCGATGCTGCTGCTTGAACTGGGATTGCTTCTTTAGGAGTGATTGCTCAACCTGCTGTTTCAGCTCATTGAGCTGCTGCCCGGCCACAGGACGCTCTTCAGGGGAAAGCACAGCCAGCTTCTTGAGCTCAAGACTGATTAGTCCGCGCTTCCGACCTAAATACTCATCTCTCAGATCTGACAATTGGTCAGCACTGGACACTGACTCCAGGTGTCGACTGAACGCTTCCCACAAGGGGTGGGCCTTACGTTGCATGGGTTCCATGCTCTCATTTAATGTGAGTCAAGGGGGTAATTCCGTAGCCGACGCCGGCACCTCAAAGAACTAACGGTGCACTAACGGTCAATCGCTTCCCTGGCGGTTTGAACCAGTCTCTCAAAAGCCTGAGGATCCCGCACAGCCAAATCTGCGATCACTTTTCTATCGAGATCGACACCCGCTTGCTTCAAACCAAAGGTCAATTTGCTGTAAGAGAAATCATGCTGTCTGGCCGCCGCTCCTATGCGTATGATCCAAAGCCTGCGAAAGTTCCTTTTCTTCTGCCTTCGATCCCGATAAGCATAGGCCAGCGATCTCATGACCTGCTCTTTGGCACTCCGGTGCAACTTGCTCTTGGTTCCTCTATAACCCTTGGCTTGTTTTAGTATCTTCTTGCGTCGCAGAAGTCTTCTATTTCCACGTGTTACTCGAGCCATACTCTTCGCCTACCTATTTTAGATTCAACATTCGTTTGACGCGGCTCTCATCAGCTACGCTCACGCCGGTCCATTTTCGCAAACTTCTCTTCCGTTTAGATGATTTCTTTTCCAAAATGTGACTATGGTGGCTGCGTCGCCTCTTGATCTTGCCGCTTCCTGTTAACTGGAAGCGCTTGGCAGCCGCACGTTTAGTTTTCAGTTTCATGCTCCCGCTTCCTTTCTACTCCCGTCTAGTGACTTCTTGGGGATAAGGATCATCGTCATCATATGCCCCTCCAGCTTGGGGTACTTCTCAACACTAGCAATCTCCTCCAGCTCATCTATCAAGCGTTGCAGAATCTGCTGGCCAATCTGTGCATGAGTCACTTCCCGTCCCCGAAACATGACAGTCGCCTTTACTTTGTTTTCCCCCTTCAAGAAGCGGATGATGTGATTTTTCTTGAACTCATAATCGTGTGTATCAATCTTGGGCCTGAACTTCACCTCCTTGAGCTGAATGCTCTTCTGGTGCTTCTTGGCCTCCTGTGCCTTTTTGCTCTGCTCGTACCGATACTTCCCGTAGTCCATGATCCGGCAGACCGGAGGTTTAGCCATCGGTGCGACTTCTACCAAGTCCAACCCTTTGTCCAAGGCCAGGACAAAGGCCCGCTGTGGCTCCATTATTCCCAACTGGCCGCCATCGTCATCAATGACTCGGATTTCGCTAGCCCGGATTCGTTGATTTACTCGAGTTCTCCTAATACTGTTCCTCCTAGACCTAATCTACGGTTTTGTCGCCTTTTTATCAACAAAATCCTGAATTAAGTCAATAAATTCATCGACCCTCATAGCTCCCTGGTCGCCTTCAAACCGATTTCGAACAGCCACCGTGTGGTCACCCACTTCCCGGTCTCCCACAATCACCATGTAGGGTATCTTTTGCAGTTGTGCATTGCGAATCTTATACCCGACCTTTTCATTCCTCAGATCAACTTCCACTCGGATTTTAGGAGTCCCCCGCTCGCTGAGTTCGCTCTCAACTTGGGCTGCATAGCCGTGATGTTTGTCACTAATCGGAATGATGACAACTTGGACGGGGGCCAACCAGATGGGAAAGGCTCCAGCGTAATGTTCCGTGAGAATTCCCACGAATCGCTCCAGCGACCCCAGCAGGGCCCGATGGATCATGACTACGAAATGATCCTTGGAATCTGAACCCACGTAGGTCACCTTGAAGCGTTCAGGCAAACTGAAATCAAACTGGAAGGTGCTCAGCTGCCAGGAACGCCCCAGTGCATCAATCAAACTGACATCGATCTTGGGACCATAAAAGGCTGCCTCCCCTTCGCGCCGTTCATATTTCCATCCTTTGCTGTTCAGAGCCTGAATCAAGACCGCCTCAGCATTGTCCCAGGCCTCCGGTGTCCCCGCATAATCCTGAACCTTGGCAGGATCCCAAACCGAGAGGGTCACGTGGTAGCCAGTGAAACCAAAACTCTCCAGGACATGTTCAGCCAGATCAAGAGTCTGTACAACCTCATCCAACACCTGGTCGGGCCGGCAGAAGATGTGAGCATCATCCTGGGTAAAACCCCGAGCTCTCAAGGTGCCATGAAGTGTTCCTGATTTTTCGTATCGGTAAACTGTGCCAAACTCAGCAATCCGCACCGGTAACTCTCGATAACTCCGTTTGTCGGACTTGTAGATCAGAATGTGCCCCGGACAATTCATCGGCTTTAAAACATACTCCTGGTCGTCCACCGGCACGATATACATGTTCTCTCGGAAGTACTCGTAGTGCCCTGAGATCTTCCACAGATCGCTCTTGGCAATGTGTGGTGTATAGACGAACTGATACCCTCGCATTTCCAGTTCGCAACGCAGAAATTCTTCAATAATGGTGCGCAGGCGAGCTCCCTTCGGATGCCAGAAGATCAATCCTGGAGCCACGCTGTCCTGAATGCTGAAGAGGTCTAGTTCCCTGCCCAGCCGGCGGTGGTCACGTTTGCGGGCCTCCTCCAACTTCTGGAGATAATCCTGAAGCTCCTCATCTCCCAAGAAGGCCGTCCCGTAGATCCGCTGCAACTGCTCACGCTCTTCATTGCCTCGCCAATAAGATCCCGCAATCGACAGGAGTTTAAAGGTGCCCAATGAAGAGGTTGAGACGACATGAGGTCCGGTGCAAAAATCAACCAGCTCTCCCAACTTGTAACATGAAAGGACCTGCCCATCCCGTTCTCGAATCAGCTCCGTCTTGAGTTCCTCCCCTTGGTGCTGAAACAATTGGAGTGCCTCGTCTTGATCGACAATTGAGGGCTCATAAGCCAAGTCCCGATCCTTCAATTCCCGCATTTTTTCTTCTATCTTCGGCAGATCCTCTTCCGTGAATCGGGTAGGGGTCTGGAAGTCGTAGTAAAAGCCCTCACTGGTTGCGGGTCCGATTCCAAAATGGACCTCGGGAAAAAGCTCACTCACCGCCAACGCCATCAAATGAGAAGTCGAGTGGCGAACGATCTCTAATGCTTCTTCCTGGCTATTCACTTCCAGGAGGCTTCCATCCCTTTGAATAGTCTTCAGGGACACTGGTTCGGACAATTCTCTTTACCCAAAAAAATGGTAGGTGCGAGCGGATTTGAACCGCTGACCCCTTCCACGTCAAGGAAGTGCTCTTCCCCTGAGCTACGCACCTACAAACCTTTAACCAAACTATTTAGATTTCTAGCCCGAACAATGCACAAGTTGTCGGAAGAAAACCTATGCATAATCCGAGCTACTAGTATATCTGAAGATGAGGCAACTGAGGAAACGACTAACAGCAGACGCCCCACAGAAACTCCCCCGAAACGGGGTCTTCTGTGGGGCGTCTGCTGTCACATT
>JAUXKG010000282.1 GCA_030624355.1 Acidobacteriota bacterium | reverse complement strand
AGACGAGCCGATTATCGAAAAAGTAGAGGCTCAGATCCCCGCTGACCTGCTTGAGCAGGCTTTACAGCAGGCACCAGCCGATCTGGAAAAGCGGGTCGGGAAGCCACTAATTCGACCCCGTCGGAAAGGGCCCCCACTCGAGAAGAAGCCTGTTGCTGCTGACCCGGTAAAGGAGGCTGAGACCCCTTCGGTCCCGTCCAAGCCGGAGGTTCCCGAACCGACAGCAGAGAAAACTCCGGAGGAGGTTCCCGTCCCGGCAGTTCCTGAAGCGGGACCGCCGCAGACCGTCACCGACATTCGTGAAGTGACCTTTTCTGAACGAATCACGGTGAAGGAACTCAGTGAAAAGCTGGGAATGAAAAGCAGCGAAATCATCAAGGAACTCTTCAACCGGGGATTGATGGCAACCATCAATCAGACTCTGGAAGAGAATATTGCCCAGGAGATCTGTGAGGCTCATGGGGTTCTCCCAAGTTTTGTTACCTTTGAGGAGGCCGCTACCGAGCAGGAACAAATCGAAGAGAAGTCTGAAGATTTGACCCCGCGGGCTCCGGTGGTCACCGTCATGGGACATGTCGATCATGGCAAAACCTCCATATTGGACGCTATCCGTGACACTCAAGTCGCGGCGGGTGAAGCGGGGGGAATCACCCAACATATTGGTGCCTACAAAGTCGAAGTAAAGGACCAGGAAATCGTATTCATCGATACTCCGGGACACGAAGCCTTTACCCGAATGCGCGCTCGTGGAGCGGAGGTGACGGATATCGTGGTCCTAGTGGTGGCCGCTGATGATGGGGTAATGCCGCAGACTATAGAAGCGATTGATCACTCCCGGGCAGCAAAAGTACCCATTATTGTCGCCGTCAACAAGATCGACAAATCAGATTCGCAGCCCGAGCGCGTTAAACAGGCACTGTCCGAGCTGGAACTCACTCCCGAAGAATGGGGAGGTGATACGGTCACAGTGGAAGTCTCCGCTACCGAGAAAACTAACCTGGATCTGTTGCTGGAGATGATTCTGCTGTCGGCCGAAATATTGGAACTGAAGGCGAATGCAAACCGGTCGGCTTCTGGCGTGGTTCTGGAAGCCAGACTGGACAGAGGGCGTGGTGCGGTTTCAACTGTTCTGGTTCAGAACGGTACATTGCAGGTTGGAAACTCGTTCATCGCCGGGTCCGCCTATGGAAAGATTCGGGCGATGATCGACGATCGAGGACAACCCGTAAGCGAAGCCGGACCTAGCAGTGCCGTGGAGATCCTGGGACTACAAGGTTTGCCGCAGGCCGGAGACTCTTTTCAAGTCCTCGCGGATGTGTCCAAAGCGAGGGAGATTGGCGAATACCGCGTTCAGCAGGCTAGACAACAGGAGCTCTCGCGGAGCAGCCAGGTTAGTTTGGATGATCTCTACACGCAGATGGATGCCGGAGAGCTCAAAGAACTCCCTATCATTTTGAAAGCGGACGCCCAGGGCTCGATCGAAGTCACCCAAGATACCTTGGAGAAACTTAGCACGGAGAAAGTGCATATCAATATCATCCACAAAGGTGTAGGCGCTATTTCCGAGTCTGACGTCCTGCTGGCCTCCGCCTCCAACGCTATCGTCGTCGGCTTTAACGTCCGCCCCGAGCGTAACGCCCAGGATGCTGCCGACCACGAAAAAGTAGACATTCGGCTCTACACGGTCATTTATGAAATCGCAGAGGAAATCAAGAGTGCCATGGTCGGGCTGTTGGATCCTACAATTCAGGAAGTGGATCTGGGTCGAGCCGAAGTGCGGGACACTTTTCGCGTTCCAAAGTTTGGAACCATTGCCGGCAGCTATGTGCAGGAAGGTGTGATTCAGAGAAATTCCGACGCTCGATTGCTCCGCGACAATGTGGTCATTTACGAAGGAAAAATCGATTCCCTGCGACGTTTCAAGGAGGATGTGAACGAGGTCAAGTCAGGTTACGAGTGCGGCATCTCCATTACCAACTTCAATGACATCAAAATCGGCGATGTCATCGACGTTTTTACACGAGAAGAAGGCATCCCAGATTTGGGCCAGACGCCGGGGTGATACTTGTAGACTTTTTCGCTGTGGCCAAGGAGTCGTTCTTTCCCGTGTGGCGACAGAAATCAACGCCCGTGTAAGCCAACCATGCCTATCGTCTTCTGCTCCTTGGATATTCACCTACCCGCCTGCCACTCACTCAAGGAGAAGCGGCGCATTATTCGCAAAACGTCGGATCGCTTGCGCTCTCGATTTAATTTTTCCATCTCGGAAATTGAGCATCAGGATCTGTGGCAGAGAGCCCGTTTAGGAGCAGTCTCTATTGGTCCGAACCGACAACAACTGGAAACGCTGTCAGAAAAGCTTGTTAGTGAGACGGAACGGATCCTCGGAAACGACCTCGTACGATACGACATCGACATTTTCAACTATGACTGAGTAACTATGGACGACATCATACACTTCATCAAGGCGAACAAACGTTTTGCCGTCACTTCGCATTCTCGTCCCGATGGAGACGCGATCGGATCCTCACTGGGCTTGGCTTTGGCCCTGGAAGAACTGGGGAAGACCGCTCATGTTTTCAACGCAGACCCTCATCCCCACCGCTACGATTTCCTGCCTGAGGTCGAAACGATTCGAGTCACGAATCGAGTAGAGGGTGATTATGATGGACTGTTCGTCTTGGAATGTAACGACCTGGATCGACCTCAACTGGCCAATCTGGAGCACTACCGTGTGGTGAACATCGACCATCATCCCAACACCAACTCTTTTGGCCATTTCAACTGGGTGGATTCAACTGCAGCTGCCGTTGGGGAAATGATCTACTATCTGATCAAAGGTCTTTCCGTTCCCTTGACCCCTGCAATTGCCACCAACCTCTATGTTGCCATCATGACAGACACTGGATCGTTTCAATTCTCAAACACCCACGCACAAACCTTCCAGATTGTTGGTGATCTGGCCAACAGTGGAGCAAACCCCTCTGCTATCGCTCAGTCCGTTTACATGAATCAGCCCCAGGCCAGAATTCGCTTACTGGGGCTGCTGCTAGATACTTTGAAATTACACTCACAGGAACAGATAGCCACCATTTTTTTGACTCAGGACATGCTGAACACAACGGGTGCCAATATCAACGACGTGGAGGGGATCGTCACCTATGCTCTCTCGGTGGAAGGAGTGCTTTTGGCCGCTTTCTTGCGGGAAGAAGAATCGGCACGATACCGTATCAGTCTGCGATCCAAGGACCACTACGATGTTGGCGCTTTGGCCGAGACTCTCGGAGGCGGTGGCCACCGAAACGCAGCCGGCCTGAGGTTGGAAGGAACCTTTGACGAAGTCAGTGGGAGAGTAGTAGGCGAATTGGAGAAGTTGTTGCGTTGAAGGCCCTTCAGTGAGAGATCAACCGTCCACAGCGCCCTAGCCCGGCTTAGGGTTCCCAATCCCTTCTTCGTTTCATTTCTCGAGCAACAACTATAATGCTACCTGTGAAATTGAATGGAGCATTGGTCGTCAACAAGCCCTCCGGGCCCACCTCCCACGACATTGTGCAGAAGGTCAGAGGGCTCTTCAGGATCAAAGTAGGGCATACGGGAACACTGGATCCGATGGCCAACGGAGTACTGACTCTGGTGCTTGGGCGAGCCACTCGCCTGGCACGTTTCCTTCAGTCCGGTGACAAGGAATACCTTGCCGAAATCAGACTGGGAATAACCACTGACACCCTTGATCGAGACGGCCGGATCCTCGAAGAAACCACAGCACCTCGGATCCCACCAGAGCAAGCTCACCAGGTCCTGTCTAAATTCGTCGGAGAGATCCGCCAGCAGACTCCTCTTTTTTCGGCAGTCAAGGTGGGCGGAGAACGCCTCTATAAATTGGCTCGCCGAAACCAACAGGTGCAACCGCCGTGGCGAACCGTTCTCATCTATCGGATCGATCTGCGGGAGCAAAGTCAGGAAACCTGGAAACTGGATATTCACTGTTCTTCAGGGACCTATATCCGAAGCCTTGCTCACGACATCGGTCAAGCATTGGGTTGCGGGGCCCACCTTCAAAAGCTGTGCAGAACTCGCTCAGGGTGTTTTCAGCTTTCTCGGGCGATCCACTGTGATCAGATCGAGAGCCAATGGAACAGGGCCTTTTTCCCATTGGAAGAGCTCCTGCCCGAGCTGCCCCGAATCGACCTCAATGAGCAACAGTCAGAGGAAGTGAGGCATGGCATGAAGATCTCAGGGCCGGAGAAGCATGGGAAAGAGTTCTTCCGCCTATTCCACGACCACAGTCTGATCGCCATAGGGAAGAGCGAGCAGGACCAGCTCATCCATCCGGTCATCGTCCTGCATCCAGCATAGGAGTCTGTCCGAGTAATAGGTAAGGTCGCGTTACAGGCGCCGCCGGGTCAGATACCAGGCGGCGCGACGCAGGCAATGTCT
>JAUXKG010000361.1 GCA_030624355.1 Acidobacteriota bacterium | reverse complement strand
GTTCTATTTCCAAAAAGTTCACTAATCTATTGATAATAAGTCTGTTAAAGATTAGCTCGCTGGGTATCGCCCCTTTGCTTCTGGAGAATTTCGACAAAATCTGTCAATGGTCTTGACGAATAATGTTAACTGGTTCGGTTATAATGGCCACATGGAACACATTCTAGTCGTGGATGACGAGAAAAGCATGCTGGAATTTCTGGGATATATGTTGGACACGGAAGGATACCGAGTCACCAGTACTGACAAGGGCAAGCAAGCCTTGGAGTGGATCTCCCAGCAGTCCGATTTCGATTTGGTCATCTCGGATCTGAGAATGCCGGACCTGGATGGGCTGGAGTTGTTACGAGCTACCCGCGCAATCGATTCGGAAACTCCTTTCATTTTCATGACCGCCTACGCATCTTCCGAGACTGCTATCGAATCACTGAAGCTGGGGGCCTTTGATTACATCACCAAGCCTTTCCAGGTAGAAGAATTTAAGAACCTGGTCAGGAATGCTCTATTGGCTCATAACCTGAAGCGGAAAGTGGAGGTCTTGGAAAGAGAGCGCATCCAGGAACACCAGTTGATAGGGACCTCGTCTCCCATGCTGGAGATCTACAAGTTGGTTGGGACCATTGCGGTCAGCGACAGCACAGTTTTCATCACGGGTGAAAGCGGAACGGGCAAGGAACTGGTAGCACGGGCTATACACGATGCTGGGACACGGCGGGATCAACCCTTTGTTTCGATCAACTGCGGAGCCTTTCCGGAAACTCTTCTTGAGAGTGAGCTGTTTGGCTACATGAAAGGAGCCTTTACCGGAGCCTCCACCCAAAGGAAGGGCTTGTTCGAAGCGGCCATTGGCGGAACCCTGTTTCTGGATGAGGTGGGAGAGATGTCACCGGGCATGCAGGTCAAGCTGCTGCGGACTCTGCAGGACAAGAAAATACGGAGAGTCGGGGGGACACAGGAGATCAAGATAGACGCCCGTTTGATCGCGGCAACCAATCGAAAGCTGCTAAAGGAGGTTGAAGAAGGAAATTTTCGTGAAGACCTCTACTACCGACTAGCTGTCATCCCGGTTCATATTCCTCCGCTCAGGGAGCGCAAAGATGACATACTTCCTTTGGTCAAGCATTTTGTCCAGAAGTGCAACGATCGACTCAATCGAGACATTCAGGGAATTACGGAAGAGGCTTTGAGGTGTCTTGAAGGCTACAGTTGGCCGGGCAACGTGCGGGAGTTAGAGAATGTCATTGAGAGAGCCATCACCCTGGAGACCACTGAGTACATTCAACAGGAAAGAATCCCTGAAAAGGTGTACTCCACGGAATCCTCGGAATCGGTGTTACAGCTTCCTGTTGTCTCGGCGGAAGGATTCGATCTGGAAGAGCATCTCAAGCAGGTTGAGCGGGAGTTGATCCTGCAAGCTCTGGAGTTGACTGAGGGGAACCAGACTCGAGCCGCCGAAATTCTGCAGCTGTCCTACAGATCTCTCCGACATCGAATCAACACACTTGGAATCAAAAAGACTGAGTTGAAAAAATAGGGAATGTCCCAGGGTAGAATGCAGTCAGCACGGATGGATAGGGTTAGACGGGAAGCGAGATGCTGACTGTGGTCCCGCTGCCCGGATAGCTGTCAATATTAATGCTGCCCCGATGTTGCTGAACGATCTGGTAGACGATCGACATGCCCAAGCCCGCCCCTTTTCCAGAACCGCTATGAAATGGCTGGAAAAGCTTCGTTTTTTCAGCCGAACTCAGCCCCACTCCCTGATCGGTGAATTTCATTAAGACGCTGGAGTCATTCGTGAACAGCTCGATCGAAAGCTTTCCTCCATCGGGCATCGAGCGAATTCCATTCTGAAGAATGTTCCACACCACTTGCTTGAACTGGTCAGAGTCGGCCTGACAAACGAGAGGGTTGGCTGAAGAAGAGAGTTCGATAGCATGAGACCCTTGGAAATCGGGGCTGTTTTTGAACATTTCGACGGTATCGTGGACCAGAGAGAACAGATCTGTCGGCTGGATCCGGCCCGGCCGTGATCCCGCATAGGTCAGGAAGTCTCCTACAATCTTGTTGAGCCGATCGCATTCTCTGAGAACAATTTTGATAAGTCGTGCCTTCTTGTCCGATAACTTAAGCTCCGACTGAAGAACCTGGATGCTTCCCGATAGAGAGCCCAGTGGGTTTCGGATCTCGTGCGCCAGACCGGCCGCCATCTGGCCGATAGCGGCCATCTTTTCTTTGAATTGAAGTTCATCTTCTCGTTTCTTGATTTCAGTAAGATCCTGAAAGGCAAGGATATATCCGGTCTGTTCCTGCTGGTGAGATAGAAGTGGTGAGCAACTCAACACTAGAAACAGAGAGCTTCCGGTCTTGTTCTCAGTCCAGCACTCCATGTGCAGCGCCCGCGAGCTCAACTCAAAATCACTCTTCAGTATGCGATTCGACACCGATTCGGAGAACAGATCGGAAATCTTTGTCGATAGTAGATCCTCCTCTGAATAGCCCGATATGTCTTCAGCGGCTCTATTCAAGGAGGTGATGACTCCCTCCGCATCCAGAGTGAGAAGTCCGTCACGAAGACTATTGACGATGTTCTGATGAACGACCTTGGCAGCACCCAGCTCCTGGCGTGCGCTTCGGATGCGCTCGGACAAATAAATACCGAGCAGCGCCACAGCCAGAAACCCCAGGGTGTTCAGAGAAATGCGGTAGATCAAGAGTGGGTAAGGTCCAATGCTGGTGGCTCCGGGAACCCATCCCAGGTAACCCAGATGAACAATGCCCGAGTAGGAGGTAATGCTCAGCGTCACAGCGATAATAACCGCATCTCGATCCTTCAGCAGACTGGCATAGACGATGATGAGCACATAGAAGGGTGTGAACAGGCTGTTGATCCCGCCGGAAAGGAAAATCAACGTCGAGATTAAAATGAGATCGAAGAGAAACTGAATATGGTAAACCAGATTCGGAAGTTCTGTGTACTTCCAGAGAAGTATGTAGAGAACCGAGAGGACGTAGACGGCTAGAGTGAAAGGTTGGATGAACTGGAAAAATGAAAGCTGCTGGGGGAGTGCCAGAAGACCCACTCCCATCACCAGGCTAACTAGTAGAAGTCTGAAGACGATGAGAGCAAGCAGACTTTTCTTGAGCTCATTGTTCACGGGCAATCACCGAGAACCGGTCCCGTTGCACAGGGTGCCTTCCTGTTGACAATCGACGCCAGCAGGGCTGAAGCAAACCGGCAATCAACCTCCGGATGCCAGTTTTCCCACCAGACTGAAAATCGGCATGTACATAGCAATGACGATCCCGCCAATCACGCCACCGAGGAATACGATCAACAGAGGCTCTATCAAGGTCAAGAAGTTGGCAATGGCGGCATCCGCCTCGTCTTCGTAGAAGTCGGCCAATTTTTGCAGCATCTGGTCCAATTCACCAGTTTCTTCCCCTACCCCTATCATCTGGACCACCATGGGAGGGAACATTTTGGCGCGCTGGATTGGCTCCACGAGAGTTTTTCCCTCCTGGACCTCCATGCGAGCATTCAAAAGAGCTTTTTGAACGACCATGTTTCCTGCCGTGCGCGCGGTGATGTCGAGTGCCTCAAGGATCGAAATACCGCTTGATAGAAGGGTTCCCAGAGTACGCGAAAATC
>JAUXKG010000357.1 GCA_030624355.1 Acidobacteriota bacterium | reverse complement strand
GTTATGCTGCCTTGGGCTCCTCGGCGTACTGCACGAGTACGCCTGCGGGGCCCTTCATTGCACGCCTTGTCATCGCGGCGCCTGCGGCCCTTCGTCACGACAACCTATGCAGGCTCCGGGCTTACCTAGGACATTGGCTAATGCAAGAGCTGAAGGTCTCTGAGAAATCCGGAATGATCCTGCTGGCGGTTCGAGTCCAACCTCGGGCTGGAGCCAATCGAATCGCCGGATGTCACAACGGAGCGCTAAAGGTTCGTGTGGCGGCCCCACCCGTGCAAAACCGGGCCAACCTTGAACTGCTGCGTTTTCTGGCCAGCCTGCTTGGTCTGCAGACCAAGGACCTGTGCCTCGTCCGAGGACCTAAATCGAGAGACAAAAGCGTTGGGATCAAGGGTCTAACCAGGGACCAGGTGGTCGAAAGGCTGGCCCGGTCTTTGATATAATAGTGGCAACCGAAAGCTCCCTTTCGAACCAACGACTGCCGTTCCATCCGAGAGTACCTCCTGACAGAGACCCGCGGTGCGAATTGTGGCAAATTGAAAAAAAATCAGAAATCGCAAGGAAGGCCGGAAAACACTTGGAACACTTTGACTTAACAACGGTCTCCTTGAATGGCACCCGAATCGCAAGCGAGGAGAAATCCCAGAAAAAAACATATTAACTGTATTATTTTCAATAGTATAAAGGTATTTAACGACTAACTAGACAGAGGGAAAAAGTGTCATAGGAACCTCCTAGAATTCGTGAACCACTAGCTAAACAGAAGGGGAAGAAAACATGGAAAAGGCTGCTGGACAGGCAGATGCGTCGGCTGGACTCAAGATCGAACGGTTCTTCACGAGCGAGGGAGTGCATCCCTTTGACGATATTGAATGGGTAACTCGGACGGCTGAGATCAAAGATTTCAAGACCGGTAAGGTTTCCTTCCGCCAAGAGAACCTGGAATTTCCCAAATCCTGGTCTCAGCGAGCCACAGATATCGTATCCAGCAAATATTTCCGCGGCCATCTTGGGAGCACCAAACGAGAAAACAGTGTTAAACAAATGATCGGTCGGATTGTCAACACCCTGAGTTCCTGGGGTGAAAAGACGGGCTACTTTGCCTCCGAACAAGATTCTCAAGTCTTCAATCACGAGTTGACTTATCTGCTTCTCCACCAGATGGCGGCCTTCAACAGTCCCGTTCAATTCAATGTCGGAGTCAAAGAGGATCCACAGTGCTCGGCCTGCTTTATCAATTCCGTCGAGGACCACATGGAATCGATTATGAAGCTGGCCAGAACGGAGGCCGTCGTCTTTAAGGGAGGGTCGGGCTCCGGCGTCAATCTGTCTAAAATTCGTTCGTCTCATGAGCCGTTGGCGGTGGGAGGATTTGCCTCGGGACCAGTCTCCTTCATGAGAGGCTATGACAGTTTTGCCGGTGCTATCAAATCAGGAGGCGCCACGCGACGAGCCGCCAAGATGGTCATCCTGAATGCGGAACATCCTGACATCGAGGAATACATCTGGTGCAAGGCCCGGGAAGAACAGAAGGCGCACAAACTGATCGAATTGGGTTACGACGATTCCATCGACGGAGAAGCTTACCGGACGGTGCAGTTTCAGAATGCCAACAACAGCGTCAGCGTCACCGATGACTTCATGGAAGCCGTTGTCAAGGACAGAGAATGGAAAACGCGCAAGGTCACAACCGGCGAAGTCTTCCAGACCCACCAGGCACGGGAGATGTTGAACTGGATTGCTGAGGCTACCTGGATTTGCGGAGATCCTGGTCTTCAGTTCTACACCACCTTGAATGACTGGCACACCTGTCCCAACAGCGGCCCCATCAACGCCAGCAATCCGTGCTCCGAGTACGTTTTTCTAGACAACTCCGCTTGCAATTTGTCTTCACTGAATCTTGTGAAGTTCGTCAACGAAGAAGGTCAATTTGACGTTCAATCTTTCCGAAGAGCGGTCCAGATCATGATCCTGGCTCAAGAAATTATCGTGGATAACTCCTCCTATCCCACCGAAGAAATTGAAAAGATCAGCCACGAATATCGGACACTCGGTTTGGGATACGCGAATTTAGGAGCACTGTTGATGTCCCGTGGGCTTCCCTATGACGGAGATCGGGGACGCCAGCTGGCAGCAGCCATCACCGCTCTGATGGCTGGTCAAGCCTATCTGACCAGCGCAGAAATCGCTGAGAAGAAGGGTGCTTTCTCCGGATTTGAGGCCAACCAGATCCCCATGATGCGCGTGATCCACAATCACCGGGACGCTCTCTCCGGGATTGACTCGGCACTGGTTCCGATGGATCTTCTGCACTCCGCCATGGAAGTCTGGGATGCGGCGATTGAACAGGGTTCTCGTCACGGGTTCCGCAATGCCCAGGTCACTCTGCTGGCACCCACTGGAACCATCGCCTTCATGATGGACTGCGATACCACCGGAATCGAGCCCGACTTTTCTCTAGTCAAGTTCAAGAAGCTGGTGGGAGGAGGCACGCTGAAGATTGTCAACAACACCATCCCGTCAGCCCTGGAGAAACTCGGCTACCAGGAACAGGAAATCACGGACATTCTGGAGTACATTGACAAGAAAGAAACAATCGAAGGCGCTCCGGCCCTCAGGCAAGAGCACCTGCCAGTTTTCGATTGTGCGGACCGGGCCGCCAACGGAAACCGTTCCATTTCCTACCTTGGACACATCAAGATGTGCGGAGCGGTTCAGCCCTTCCTTTCCGGTGCCATCTCCAAAACCATCAATTTGCCCAACGAAGCCAGCATGGAAGACATCATGGAAGCCTACGTCCAGGGTTGGAAGTACGGGATGAAATCCGTTTCCATCTATCGAGATGGATGCAAGATGGTTCAACCACTGTCCAACAAGGAAAGAGCTCAAGCAACCCTTGGACCGCAGCAACGCAACATGCCCAAGGATCATCCAGCCTTCCAACACGAGTTCAGAATCAAGGGCTTCAAGGGCTTCCTCACAATGGGCATGTACCCGGAAGATAGTGAGTTGGGTGAGATTTTTCTCAATTTTGCCAAACAGGGTTCGACTCTGCAGGGAATGGGCATGGCGTGGGCTATCGCCATCTCGATGGGATTGCAGCGAGGGGTCCCTCTGGAAGACTATGTTCGCATGTTTGCCCACATGAGTTTTGAGCCTGCGGGATTCTCAGACAACTCACAGATACCCTTCGCAACCTCTATCCCCGACTATGTCGTGCGGTATCTGGCAACTCAGTACCTCAGTCCGGAGGTTCAGGAGGCACTGGGCATCCACAATGTCAAACCGAATGGCAGCATTCAAGACGGTGTACAGGTCAGCTTCTCCGAACAAGACCGTCGATCCGATGCTGAGGGTGCTGCTCAAAGGTTGATTCAGGAAAGCCGCCAGGAAGAATCCCACGCCTGTCTACTATGCGGCAATCTCATGCAACGCAATGGCAACTGCTATGTTTGCAACGTGTGTGGAAGCACCTCGGGCTGTAGCTAGTTTAGGCCGCGTTTCTGACACTCTCTCTACTGCGGAGTCACATCCATCCGCCCTGCCAGTGTTTCGCTCGGTCGGCCGTGCTAGTGTCTCGCTTCATAGATACAGTGGCGTTCGTGGCGAGCGCGACGGTGTCAAGTTCGCGAAGCGACAACGACACGATGTCGATGTGCATCGTGGAGGAGGAGCGACAAAGAAATTGATGCCGTC
>JAUXKG010000353.1 GCA_030624355.1 Acidobacteriota bacterium | reverse complement strand
CCATCCGGCAGGGTCTCCAGCTGCAGGAGTCGTTGAAGATCATCCGGATCCGGGCTAGGTGAAGGGCCATCACCACTACTGTCTGAATTGCAGGCGGACCACCTTGTTGGCCTTGAAGTAGCTAGTCCAGATGGTTGGGGGATCAGTACGATTGTCGACTTCCACATGTCGCATGTCCATCCCCAGCGCTGGTATCCGATAGGCTGTCCAGCGCTCGGTGAAAGGATTGAATCTGAACACATGATCCGAATTCATCCCCACGATCCACACCATGTGATTCCTGTCCACACCGGCAGCGTAAGGCTTCGTGTAACTGAAAGGCAGAGGGTATTCCGTGACCTTGTGAGTCTGGATGTCTATTTTGGCCAGCTTGCCGGCAAAGTATTCAGGCACCCAGACACTGTCTCCCTTTCGATCGGCTCTTAATTTACGGGGCCCCTTCTGATTGGGAGGTCCAACCGAGGAAGAGGACTCAACGGTGGGCAGTCTGGCTCCTTCAAAAGGCTCCTTACCCAGGTAGATCTCGCTGACCTTTCCGGTACTGGAATCTACGACCCCCACCCGGTCTTGAGTGATCATCGTGAACCAAACGTTGTCCTTTCCGTCGATGCTCAGTCCGTAGTAGCCTCCCGACACACCAGGAGTGGCCGGGGTGAGAGAGGCATAAAAGCTATATTCTCCGGTTTTTGCGTTCAGCTTCATCACGCCTCCGGCGGCACACACCCAGGGGTTGCCCTTGGAGTCCACCTCCAGGGTACGTCCTCCCCCCGGGGGCAGTGAACTGGGTCGAGGGAAGCGCTGAAATTCTTCGGTCTTAGGATCGAATTTCAGGGTAGTGGACTCGGGAGTATTGGTGAGCCAGATGACACCATTCTGGCCCCTGGCCAAGCCATGTGAGCCCACCGACCGATTTCGTTCCGTGTAGAGAACGTAGTTCTTGATTTGACCGGTTTCAGGATCCAGCTTACCAACCGTGCGACGGGGGGTCATGTTGTCTGCAAACCAGACCGTGTTTTCGTCCTCCACCACCATGTCATGGGTGGCGCCAAAACCCCCGTACTTGGAGGGGGGACCCAAGGACCAGTCGCTGCCGTCGTGAGTTTTCTCGTAAGATGACCTTTCGACCATCGGTACGTCGTATTCAGTGACCACGACCCGGGTCGCCTCTCCCGTTGGTCGCGGGTTGGGTTTGAAGTTCAGCGGTTTGGATTCAGGTCCCCGCACCTGCGTCAAATACCAGCGAACTTCTTCCTGGTAGAAACGAACGAAGGCATCGGGTTTGTATGTACTTGGCGTCCAGGTCGATCCTACTGGCGAACCGGTGCCGGTTATTTGCTGCATGTAGTGGAGGATCAAGCCCCAACCTTCAGAATCAAATCGGTTCTGCAGAGGCAAATTGGTCGAATGGCAGCCACTGCAGGTGCTGTTCAGGACGGCCTTGGCCTGGCGATCCATGGGAGTTTCCTCGGGCAAACTGGTCAACCACTCGGCTCCAGTGAGCTGTTTGCTGAAGTCCTCGAGCGTCTCCATCGTGAAATCCTGTTGGACCTTTTCATCGTCCGAGAGCCTGACCTGAGCCCGGCCAGCCTGAAAGCCCACCGCCTGCGCCCAGATCCTGTAATGACCCGGGTCCAGCGTCGGGAAGTAGTAGTATCCTTTCTGGTCCGTATAAACGCTGGTGGTGAAGGACTGGCCCCCGGCTCGGGCCGAGACCACCACCCCTTCCAACAGCTCGCCATCGGATGATGTCACCTTGCCGGACAGGCCCGTCTGGGCCGAAGACACCGTTTGAAGGCCGGGCAGCTCCAGCAGGATCAGAAGCGCTACCAGAACTACCAGCGAAATCTTGATTCTCGACATGCTGTTCTCCAGTCCTTATTGAGGGTTGGACACAGAAAAAATCCCGTCTCTGCTTGTGAATTTGCCTTCATCCTACCACCCTCATTCTGGTCAAACAAGGCTCTCGGGTCTGGTGAAAGGAGTCGTCGATCTGTTTCGGCATTACATCCAACGACGATTGGAGACTCTTGACGTTTTTTTCTTCAGGGCCTGCACCCAGTCTCGGCTCTGGTGGCCAAAAGACTAGCAGCAGCGGCACTTCGGGCTTCTTGCCGGTTGACTGTACTGGACCTCGGGTGTAAGCTGCCGACAGTGGACCTGCCGGTCACCTAACGTCTAATCAGAGGGCCATGAACTACAGGAGGCGTAATGAATAAGAAAATATACCAGACACTGGAGCGGTACTTGTCGAACAAGACTTCCAGGAGAGACTTTATTCAGGCGTTGACCGCTGTCGGTGTGACCACCCTGGCGGCAGAATCTCTACTCGCATCTATGAATGTTGAGTTGGAGGCTGACGAGGGCCGGGGCCCAGCCGGCCGGGTGGAGATGTTCGAGGGCTCGGCCGGCTCGGCGTTGGTCGAGCAATTGAAAGCGGCTGGCGTGAAGTACATTTTTCATACCAACACCACCGGCGTTGCCACCATGATGGATGGGGTGGACATGAACAAGATCAACGTGATCATGGTCACCCACGAGGGACAAGCCGTATCCACAGCCGAAGGATATGCCCTGGCCAGCAATACGCTGGGCTTTTTCGTTGGAAGCAAGGTGGGAGTGGGAAATTCCATCAGCAATCTGTACAACGCCTGGAAGGATCGCACCCCATTGATAGTCAGTTACGGGCGTTCGACATTGAAAGGACAGGGAGGACAGGATGGTTTTGAGGAATGGGATGATCACCTGAAGCCCACCGAACCTTTCACTGCTTGGAACTGGAGTTGTGTGGATGCAGAGACCATGCCCAAGACCCTTCGCCGGGCCATGAAATTCGCCTTCACGCCTCCCGGCGCACCGGTGACATTGGATTTTCCCGGTGATCTCCTGACTAAAAAAATCAGGGCCCCTATTCTCAAGATGGACCCCAAGGAAACCCGCCCGCTTTTTCGCGCCAGCAGCGATCGGATAGAGAAGGCTGCGGAACTGTTGGCAGAGGCCAAGAACCCTATTTTTATTGTGGGTTCCGAAGTCACCCGGGGAGGAGCGACAAAGGAAATAGTGGCATTGGCCGAAAAGCTGTCGGTTCCGACTGCTCAGGATCGGAGATCTCCTCTTTTCAGCGATTTTCCGACCCATCATCCTCTCTTTTTGAGTGAGTACAGCCCGCCTCTGAGGTATCCCCAGAATATCGATCTGGTGGTCAATCTGGGTGGCCAGGCCTCTCAGGAATTGCCCAAGGGCGTGCGCCTGGTACACGCCAGCAGCGATGCCGATGTGATTGGAAAGCACCGGCGTACCGATTTGCCCATTCTGGCCCATGTCCCGGCCACCATCGCTGATTTGTCCGATGCCCTGGACGGTATTTTGACCAAGGATCGTCAGAAGCGAATCCGATCAGTACGACTGGAGAAAACAAAGGAATTCACTCAGGGACTGGAGAAGGCACGGCAGGTAGCGCTGCGCGGTCGTTTTGACATGACGCCCATCTCGTGGGAACGGGTCGGTTACGAATTGGAGCAGGCCCTGGATAAAGATGCCGTGCTGGTACCGGAACTGGGTAGCCAGGACTACAAAGCGCTGCACTACTTGAGGCAGGGTGAAGGGCAAAAGCATCGCATCGGACGATCCGCCGGTTCGGCGCTGGGTTGGGGCATCGGGGCTGCTCTGGGTGTGCAGCTGGCCTTGCCGGACCGCCAGGTCGTCGCCATACAGGGTGATGGAGGTTTTATGTTTGGTCAGTCGGAAACCTTGTGGAGT
>JAUXKG010000090.1 GCA_030624355.1 Acidobacteriota bacterium | reverse complement strand
TCCCAGGGCCGCGCCGGTCCGCCATTGTCGACTCGACTTCCTCTCTTGTTCGGCGCGCTCGACATTGACCAGAAGAATGACGAAGAGAAACAGCACCATGATCCCGCCCACATAGACCAGAATCTGCACCATTCCAAGGAACTCCGCCTTCAGAAGTACAAAGAGTCCCGCCACCGCTACCAGAGCTGTGGCCAGGCACACGGCGCTTCGAACCGGGTTTGCAGCGGTCACGGTCAGAATGGCGAAGACGACCAGAATGCCTGCCAGAATGTAGAAGAGAACAACGTCCATAGTCTTCCAGAAACGACCCGGCTATCGGCAGCCTGGGCCGCTAATTCAGATCAACTGTCAACGGTCAGATGTCAGCGATGATAATCCTTTCCAAACTCGATCCGGTCCCACCCCTTCTCCAACCGGTTGCGATCCCAGACCATGGATTCCCGGCTGTAGGTGGCTAGTTCGAAATCCTGGGTCAGTTCGATAGCGTTGGTGGGACACACCTCCTGGCACAGCCCGCAAAAAAGGCAGCGCGACGTGTCAAAGGTGTAATGGGTCAGGACCTTTTTTCGCGAGTCCGGATCGCGTTGTGAGCCCACCACAATCAAATCCTCCGGACAGATCTGAGCGCACAGATCGCATGCGATACACAGGGTCTCTCCCGTCTCGGGATCATTGTTCAGACGGGGTGCCCCCTTGTATCTTTCCGCGAGCCTGGCTTTCTCTTTCGGATACTGCTCGGTGTACACCGGGGAGTAGGTATAACGAAAGGTCAGCGCCAGACCTTTCAGAATGTCGATGAAAAAGATGCGCTTCAAAAAACCAATCATGGGTCAACCTTCTCTGAGGGCTAAAGAAACAGAAGCAATACTCCTGCAGAAACAATGACATTGCCCAGGGCCACGGGCAGAAAAATTTTCCATCCGTATCTCATCAGCTGGTCAAATCGAAAGCGAGGCAAGGTCCCCCGAATCCATATAAACACATACAAAAATAAAAAGACTTTGATCAGAAACCATAGCACGGAAGGGATGATATCCAGAAAACTCAGCCACTCGACATTGGGAAAGGGTCTCAGCCAGCCCCCTAAGAACAGAGTGACTGCAACGGCGGAGACCGTAATCATGTTGGCGTACTCGGCCAGGAAAAAAAGTGAGAAGCGAAATCCACTGTACTCGGTGTGAAATCCTCCTACCAGTTCAGTTTCCGCTTCAGGCAGGTCGAAAGGAAGGCGATTGGTCTCGGCCATTCCACAGATGAAGAACAGAATAAAGCCTACCGGCTGAACGAACACATACCACAGCCCCGCCTCCTTCTGACTCTGAACGATCTCCACCAGACTCAGCGAGCGCGCTATCAGAAGAACCCCAATGATGGCGAATCCTAAAGCCACTTCGTAACTCACCATCTGGGCCGATGATCTCAGCGCTCCCAGAAGGGGGTACTTGCTGTTGGAAGCCCAGCCTCCCAGAATGACCCCCAAGATTCCCACTGAGGAAACGGAGAGTACGAACAGCACAGCGATATTGATATCGGTGATGAACCCGCCTGAAGCGATCGAATTCTGTACCACCGTCTCCACTGCACCGGCCTCCAGAAACCAGCCCAGAATCCACCGCAGCATACCTTCGAAGGTGTCCGGTGAACCGAAAGGAACAACAGCAAAAACCACGAAGGCCGGAATCAGCGAAATGATTGGAGCCAGTGTAAATATCAGCGCATCGGATTTGGAGGGAACGATGTCTTCCTTCAGCAGGAACTTGAGTCCGTCGGCGATGGGTTGCAGCAGTCCGTGCCAACCCACCCTCATGGGTCCCAGACGGACCTGGATGTGAGCGATCAACTTTCGCTCAAGAAGAGTCAAGTAAGCAATGGCCCCCGAGAGAATTAGAACAAGGACAGCAATTTTTATAAAGGGAATGACAACGTAAATCAGCAGCGTCTCTTTCTCAATCATCGGTCAATCTCACCTAACACGATGTCGAGAGTACCGATGATGGCGACAACATCCGCCATCAGGTGCCCCTTCACCAGTGTGCGCAGCGCCTGCAGACTGATGAAGGTCGGTGGACGAATGCGTACTCGGAAGGGTTGAGCCGATCCGTCGCTGACAATGTAGTAGCCCAACTCCCCCCTGGGACCCTCTATGGTGGAAAAATACTCTCCCACGGCCGGTTTCAAGATCCGGGGAGCCTTGCCCCGAACAGGCCCGTCGGGCAGACGGTCCAGGGTCTGCTGAATGATTCGCAGGCTCTGCCTCATCTCCTCGATGCGAATCAGATAACGGTCATAGGTGTCCCCATTTTTCCCAAGAGGAACATCAAAGTCGAAGTCCTCATAACCTCCGTAGGGACGTGCCTTGCGAACATCGTAGTCCACCCCTGAACCTCGAAGTACGGGACCGCTGAGTCCCCATTCAATGGCTTCTTCTCCCGAGATCACTCCGATTCCCTGAGTTCGATCCATCCAAATCCGATTGTGGGTCAGCAACTGCTCGTACTCATCCACACGATCCGGAAACTCATCGATGAACTTGCGTGCGGCTTGTTCGAAACCAGGTGGCAGATCTTTCCACAAACCGGCCACTCGAAAGGCATGGGTGGTCAACCGGGCACCAAACAGAGACTCGAATAGTTTCAGAATCTCCTCCCGCTCCCGAAAACAATACAAGAAGACCGTCATGGCCCCGATGTCTATCGCGTGAGTGGCCAGCCAGAGAAGGTGGCTGGCGATCCGGTTGAACTCGGTCATCATCACCCGGATATAGCGAGCCCGTTCTGGAACCTCTATGCCCATCATCTTCTCGACACCCAGCAGATAGCCATAAACGTTGGAGACGGCGGCAATATAGTCGGTTCGGTCGTAGTAGGGGACGCACTCGATATAGGACCGATTCTCGCTGATCTTCTCTATTCCCCGATGTAAATAACCAATGATGCAGTCCGCATCCACCACCTTCTCACCGTCCAGTTGGAGTTTCACACGGAGCACCCCGTGGGTGGAGGGATGCTGGGGCCCCATATTGATTTCCAGAACTTGGGTGTCCAGAACCGTGGTTTGTTCCATGCTCTTCACGACGGGGTCTTTCTGATCTGCAGATGGCTCTTGATCCAGGCCTGATCCTGCAGTTTAATGTCGTAATCCTTGCGCAGGGGATACCCATGCCAGTCATCCGGCAGCAAGATTCGTCTCAGATCGGGATGTCCGGAAAACTCAATTCCAAACAGATCATAGACCTCACGCTCCAACCAATCAGCGGTCTTCCAGACTGAACTTACGGAAGGGACAACCTCTCCTTCGGAGGAACGCGCTTTCACTCGGATGAGGCGGCCCAGCTTGTAGGAGTAGATTTGGTAAACCAGGCAAAAGCGCTCTTCATCGCCCAAATAATCCAGCGCCGTCAGATCAATCAGATAATTGAAGTCCAGTTCAGGATCATCCCGGAGATCGACCATCAATTCGTACAATCCATCCAGGGAGACGGTACAAATGACTTGTTCCAGGAAGACCTGAACCGAGAGTACGACCGCAGGGACCTTCTCCCTGAGCTTCTGAAAAACAGGATCATCGTCAAGGTCTTCGTAGGCGGGGCCCTTCTTGGCCTTCTTGGCTGGACCAGTGGCAGTCGGTTTGGCTTTGGCCAGGGACTTCTCCACGCCCTCCTTGGCCACGGTCGATCCTTCCTTTGAGCCGGCCGCCTCCCCGGGCTCTTGCTTTGGTTTCTCTTCGTCGCTCACTATTTATCCGCAGATTTAGCTTAAACAGTACGCCGTATCAGTCTCCCTCAAACGGGATCAGATCAAACTGCCTTCTTGGCAATGGTCATCTGGTCAATCTTGTCCTGAAGCCGCATCAGTCCGTACAGCAGAGCTTCAGGCCGGGGCGGACATCCGGGAATATAGACATCAACGGGAATAACCTTGTCCACACCCTGCAAAGTGGCATAGGTGTCAAAGGGGCCACCGGCACTGGAACAAGCTCCCATTGATATCACCCACTTGGGCTCCGGCATCTGGTCGTAAAGCCTCTGGATCACCTCGGCCATTTTCAGAGTGACGGTTCCGGCAATGATAATCAGATCGGATTGGCGGGGAGAAGGTCGAAAAATTCCCGCGCCGAAACGATCCATATCAAAGCGGGAGGCACCGGTTGCCATCATCTCGATGGCACAACAGGCCAGTCCGAAAGTCATTGGCCTCAGTGAAGACTTGCGGGCCCAGTTGAAGACCGAATCGACCGTCGTCGTTATCACGTTCTTTTCCATTCGATTCTCAATTAGACCCACTCCAGCGCTCCCTTCTTCCAAACGTAAAAATAACCCACAATCAGAATCCCTAGAAAAGTCACCATCTCGATGAACCCGAAGAGAGCAAGCTGATCATAATTGATGGCCCACGGGAACAGGAAAATCGTTTCCACGTCAAAGACCACAAAAAGGATAGCAATGACATAGAAACGTATGGAAAAACGTTCGTGAGAGTCCCCTGCAGGGTCCACTCCACACTCGTAGGGCATCAACTTGGTGGCGTGAGGTTTGAAGGGGCGAATCAATGTCCCAACGGCCAGCCCCACCACCGGAAGTGATATCGCGATCAGAATAAAAATAACAACTGGAATGTAAGAAGCAAGCACTTCACTCTCCAATCGTGCTCAATCAATTCAGCTAAAATCGGCTTATCTTAACACATCCTATTCCGATCCACACTCGTCTCCCAACAACTGATCAAAATAGGCTATGGTCTGCCTCAATCCCTCTTCCAGGAACACCTCCGGCCTCCAGTTCAATAACTTCTCTGCGGCCGAAATATCAGGTTTGCGACGTACCGGATCATCCGCCGGCAGAGATTGGAACCGGATCTCGGACCGACTTCCGGTCAGTTCCCGCACCATCTCGGCCAAAGCCAGGATGGTGAACTCCTCCGGATTGCCCAGGTTGACCGGGCCTTCAACTCTCTCGCGAGCCATCAGCTTCTTTAATCCGGTCACCAGATCAGAGACGTAGCAAAACGACCGAGTTTGGGATCCGTCGCCATAGACAGTCAACGGCCGGCCCAGAAGGGCTTGAACCACCAGATTGCTGACCACTCGTCCATCGTCCCTCTCCATTCGGGGACCGTAAGTGTTGAAAATACGAGCAATCCGGACATCCACCTGATTCTGACGACGATAGTCCATCATCAAAGTTTCCGCCACCCTCTTTCCTTCGTCATAGCAACTCCGGAGACCGATGGGGTTGACATGGCCCCAATAGCTCTCGGGCTGAGGATGAACCTGGGGATCTCCGTAAACCTCCGAAGTACTGGCCTGCAGGATTCGGGCTTTCACTCGTTTGGCCATCCCCAGCATGTGAATGGTCCCCATGACATTGGTTTTGACTGTTTTCACCGGATTGTGTTGATAGTGAACGGGAGAGGCGGGACAGGCCAGATTATAGATTAGATCGGGTTCCAGGAGAATGGGCTGAACAATATCATGACGGATAAACTCGAAAGATGAGTTTCCAAGAAAAGGGACAATATTTCTCTTTGATCCGGAGAACAAGTTGTCCAGGCAAAGGACCTCGTCACCCTGCTTGAGTAAGGACTCGCACAAGTGACTACCAATAAAACCCGCTCCACCTGTCACCAAAACACGCATCTTAAGTTACCTCTACTTTCTAAACTCACAAACCGAGACAGACTTCCACTAGCCCGGACTATGCATAAGTTGTCGTGACGAAGGGCTGCAGGCGCCGCGATGACAAGGCGGGCAACGAAGTCAGCGTGGATGATTGCGGCACTGCAGTAGACGACTTAATCATAGTCCGGGCTAAAGTGTCCTGTCCCTCCAATAGCCTAACATTTGCTGAAGGGAATTTGAGACGAGATCGCGGAGCGAGGAGGAGGTGACGTTGTAACATCATCGACGACGAGCGACAAAGAGATCGGCCAAAGCCTCTTCAGCCCTGTGGGTTACGGCGGGACGGCCTCTGCTTCCTTGTTGCTTCTCCTCGCCGATGAACCACATCGACTCGTCGTCGCGCCTCGAATCAGAAACCGTCGCGACCATGACAAATGTCAGGCTATTGGAGGGACAGGACACTAGTACCTTCTGTTTTGTTCCCATGTCCAGGCCGTAGTAAGTATCTTTTCCAGTTCCGAATGCTGAGGCTTCCATCCCAGCAGCCGTGCCGCCTTTTGTCCGTCCGCCACCAGCTCCGGAGGATCACCGGGCCGCCTGGAACGGACTTCGGATGGAATATTCTGGCCCGTCACCCGAGATGCCTGTTCGACGACTTCCCTTACACTGTACCCTGTGCCCGTGCCCAGGTTGAAGTATTCGCTGGTCGACGCCCCATCCAACCATCGGTAGGCGGCCACATGTGCGATAGCCAAATCCTGAACGTGTATGTAGTCCCGCACACAACTGCCATCTCGGGTTGGATAATCATCTCCGTAGATTTCAATTTTCTCGATCTCCCCCCTGGCTGCACGCAGGACCCGAGGAATCAGATGAGACTCGGGATCATGTGACTCCCCCAAACGCGCATCCAGACTTGCACCTGCAGCGTTAAAATAGCGTAGCGAGACCGAGCGCAGCTCATAGGCTCGATCATACTGCCTGAGAATGCTCTCAATGAAGAGTTTGCTCTCACCGTAGGGATTCACTGGATTCTTGGGATGTTCCTCCTCGATGGGAAGGTGCAGAGGGTCTCCGTAGACGGCGCAGGACGACGAGAAGACGAATTTCTTCACTCCGTGGCGTCTCATAACCTGAAGCAGAGTCAGTCCATTTCCCACGTTCTCTTCGTAGTAACGGCCGGGTTGGGACACCGATTCACCCACATAACAGAGGCCGGCAAAATGGACGACCCCATCCACATTCTCCTTGTCGACAATTGAGTCCAGCAAGACTGCGTCAGCCAAATCTCCGACAATCAGCTCGCCCTCAGGCACAGCTTCAGCATGCCCCTGTTTCAAATTGTCCAAAACGATGGGGTGGAAGCCATTTTCGACCAGTTCCCGAACCGTATGGGAGCCGATGTATCCGGCACCCCCGGTGACCAAAACCGACTTCATGACGAGACAACAGAAAAGGCAGCCGAGAAAAGAGGGGCGGGCCCTTCCAACACCAGGGGAGTGATCTCCAATCGGCCGTTGGGACCAGTGCTAGTAGCCCAGGCTTCCCTGAGCGGTCGTTCTAAAGTGAAAGACATACTGATAGTCACCGGGGTAGGTTTCGGTCCTTCGATAGTTGACAATGATAATGACCTCCGGCCGACCACGCATGTGTTTGACCTGGATATCTTCTCTCTTTACCTCAAAGTCCATCTCATTGGCCACCACCAGAACTAATTTGACGGTACGGGCGTCAGACCACTGTCCAATACTGGCTCTGCCCGCCACTCTCATCAGAGCATCTACGAAGGCGTCCTTTTCCAGGTAGACAGGAATAATACGATAGGAGAGATATCCCAGAACTGCCCAAAGCGCCACAACCGCCAGACAGCCCAACTTGACCACCCCCCGCTGGCCTGCAGAGAAACTCGAATTCATCACTTTCCCTTGTACTCGAGATTGCGGTCAGTCATTTCTGCCCTCTATCTTACCCCAACTGCGATCACTGATGACCTTTTGGATCGGTTGAAGGCCCACCAGCGCCGGCTGACCACTATCTCTTCTGGTTTCGGTATAGCGAAAAGCAGGACAGAACAGCTTGCAACGGCGCTCCAACATTTGTCGACCGCAATTGGGACATATGATCCCACTCATACGCTAAAAATACCACGCGTCGGTGACGCCTAACCCGGATTAAGAGATCTTTGTCTTGGCCGACTTTCCTGTTTGGAGATTCTCCCCCGCATTCGTCATCGGCATTTTGTACTTTGTATAATGTATGTCTGTGCCCAATTCCAACGACCTGTCCTATTCAGGCATTTCTTATGGCGATGCCTGGGCCCAGTCTGCCGAATTCAACCTGTCCAGCCATTTCCAGCCCAGTCCTGAC
>JAUXKG010000324.1 GCA_030624355.1 Acidobacteriota bacterium | reverse complement strand
GGTGTTTCCCGACTTTCGATCCGGATCGGAAGCGGCCTCTACGTGATAGTCGACAGCCTCGGAAAGATAAAGACAGCGGTGGCCACGGAGTTGGGCCCGCAGGCTGAGATCAACATCCTCCAGATACATCCAGAGATCTTCATCGAAAAAGCCGATATCATCAAAGAGAGATCGCCGATAAAAGGCGGCGGCGGCACTGGCTCCCAGCACCGGTTCATTCTTTGAGAATTTGTTCACCGCCTGCCCGAATCCCCTCTTTGCAGGCAGGCCTTTTCGGTCGTAACAATCTCCCGCAGCGTCGATGAGGGTTCGTCGATCGTAATTGACAATCTTCGAGGCGAAAAAGGAGTAGTCCCTGAACTGGGTCAGAGCCGCCAGTCCTACTTCTACCCAGTGTTCATCAGCTTCCGTGTCGTCATTCAGAAGGGCGACAAACTCGGTAGAGCAATGTTTGATCCCTTCATTGACGGCAGCGGCAAATCCTAGATTGGCCCCAATGTTGAGGCACTGAAGGTGGGGAGGTGAATCCTGGCCGTCCTTCTTCTCAACGCTCAAATCGACGACTCCATTGTTAACGACTAAGACCTGGGAAGGGGAGCTTTGCCTGGAGAGAGATTTCAGGCAGTTTTTGAGCAAGTCCTCTCGATTCCAGGTAGGGATGATGATCGTCAGTTTCACTGATGCTTCAGCGGCCCTCTCTTCATCTTGAAGCTGTACGCTCTGTGGCACCTGTGTCATGTTACCGTATGGAAGTGCGTGGTTGACCAGCCGATCATTATGAAGCAAAGGTTCGGATGGCACCATGCCGCGGAGCAGGTCTGCCAGCTTGATCAGGCTTTCGTGCCCAACTCGGTTTTGCGGTAGTGATCGACGATGCTTCGGATGATTTCGTCGAGGTTCCTGGTGGGCCGGTAGCTGATGAGCTCCTGGATGCGAGAGAGATCGGGAACCCGGCGGGGCATGTCTTCGAAGCCCTCCTGGTAGGCTTGCTCATAGGGAACCAGTTGGATCTCAGAGGAGCTTTCGGTCACAGCCTTGACCTTTTCGGCCAGGTCGAAAATTGTAATTTCCTCATCAGCCCCAATATTAAAAACCTGACCGACTGCCTCCTGTGTCCGGGAGAGCTCAGAAAGGGCTCCCACCACGTCAGTGACATGGCCAAAGCAGCGAGTTTGAGTGCCGTCTCCGAACACAGTGAGGGGCTCTCCCGACAGAGCCTGCTGCACGAAGGTGGGCAGAACCATCCCGTAACGTCCCGTCTGTCGTGGGCCCACCGTCTTGAAGAGGCGGGCGATCACCACCGGAAGCTTCTTCTCACGCCAATAGGCCAGAGCCAGAAACTCATCGATCGCCTTGCTGCAGGCGTAACTCCAACGGCCCTTGTGGGTGGGGCCCATGACCAAATCATCCCCTTCCGAGAAGGGCACCTTGCTGGCTTTTCCGTAGACCTCGGAAGTGGAGGTGATCAGGACCTTCTTTTTCTTTTTGTCGGCCAGCTTCAGAATGATCTCAGTGCCCGCAATGTTGGTCTCACTGGTCCGAACGGGGCTCTCTACGATTAGCCGGACTCCCACGGCGGCTGCCAGATGAAAGACGGTGTCGCATCGATCCACCAGTTCGGCAGCCACGGGCACATTCATGACTGTATCGATCGTGTAGTGAAAGTGAGAGTGGCCGCTTAGTTGGAGGATGTTCTCCATGCTGCCGGTTGAAAGATCATCCAGCACAAAGACCTGATGGCCCTCTTCGAGCAGGTGTTCCGAGAGGTGAGAACCGATGAATCCAGCGCCGCCAGTGATGAGAAATTTCATAGCTTAGTGCCTGTCTGAGCAGTATGAGGATAACGGGAATCAGAGTTTGGGAGCAAACAAAAACAGGTTCCACCTGATTGGACGGCTTCAGTAGAGGTTCTTTCCTGACATCCGCCGACTGAAGACCGGGCGATAAAGCGTGGCGTCCAGCTCCTCAACATAGCTCCTGGCTGTCTGCCAGTTTCCCTGCTGTCGGTGTACCGCGATGAGCTTTCTGAGCGCATCGAGTCGTATGTCGGCCGTCCGCCTGTCTCCCGGGAGGGTGTAGGCTTGCTCAAGGTGGTTGGTGGCCTGCTCCAGGTCGTTTTCCGTGAGAGAAATGATTCCCAGGGCGTAGTAAGAGGGACCGAAGGCGTTATTGACTCTTAAGGATTCACGATATTCCTGCTTGGCCTTTTCGAAGTCTCCCGTGCTGAAATAATTGGTTGCCAACCAGTAGTGGCTCTGAAGAAAATTCGGATCCAGTCGTATCAGCTCGAGGAAAGTTGCCTGAGATTCACTGAACTTCTTGAGACGGTGTTCCGCCATGCCCAGAAAATAGAGCGAGGACTTGTCCTGCGGATAGTTTGCCAGTGCGCTCTCCAGTCGGGTCTCAGCCTGTCGGTAGTCTTTGGCAATGTAGAGAGCCAGTCCCTCCTTGAAATGATGCTCGGCTGAGAACCTGGCTAGAGAGTGGTTGAAGAAGAATAGGGCCAGCAAAGGCAGCAGGAGGAGGGAGGGGACAATCTTCCCAGCACTGAAGGTGGCTTTTGCTGCGGCTCGAGGTTGATCCAGCAACGTCGATTGCAGGCCCAGACAGAGCCAGAAAAACATGGCCACGAAGGGAAACCGTAGATTGACCGAATAGAGACTGTGAATCAGGATTCCCATGACGGCACAGCAGTTGCCGGCCAACAGGTATTTTCTCTTGGGATGCCACCTGAGGTAGTGGTTGTAAAAAAAAGCCAAGAGGATTCCCGAGAACAACAGGAATCCCACGATGCCCGAATCACTCAAGATCTCCAGGAATTCATTGTGAGCGTGCTCGACCCTGAGCTCATGGCTTCTCAATCCCAGATCAATCTCTGCTGATTTCTCTCTGTAGGCTGGATAGTAGACATTGAAGCTTCCCACACCGGTACCGAATATAGGATGATCCCGAGCAATTTTCAGCGTATTTCCCCATTCGTATTGTCGGAGTGGGAGTCCTGAGATCTTGATTTCTGTGGTTTGTGTGCTGTACAAGAACCCAGCCATGACCAGGACAGCCACTGTGCTGACTGCCCACAGGTATCTTTTCCGGTCCGATTCTCCCCAGGTTAAGACAAAGAATAGGGCCGCAGAAATGGTAGCTCCCAAAAGAGCGGCTCGGGTGCCGGTCAGCAGCAGCCCCAAAACAGCCAACCCGATGGACAGTGCGAATAGCCTTTTGGCCAGACGTGTTCCGGTGAAGAATCCGGAGAAAAGAAGCGGCAGGTTGACAACCAGAAATGCGGCAAAAAGATTGGGGTTGCCAAAGAAGGAGAAGATACGCTTTCCCAAGAGTCTTGTGCTGAGGGGATAGTCATGTCCGGAGAGTTGAAGGAGGCCGTAGATCGAAGAGATGATCACGGTGAAGGCCAGCAGATATAGAAGACACAGGTACTGTTTTCTGGAACTGACAACCAGGGCAGTGATGAAAGAAAGAAGAATCAGGAAAGTAAGATTGACGAAGTAAGCCTTGTCGGCATGTGGAGCGACAGAAAACGAGAGTACGTTGTAGGCAAAGTAGAGAGAAACAAACAGGTGGAGAGAGTTTCCCCGGATCGACAGAGTGTTCGTGAAGGCCATGCGGACCATCAGCAGGAAGCTCCCAAGAAGCATGAAGAAGTGAAGCAGAAGCTCCTTGATGGGATCGAAAGGATGGTAGGTTCTGTGAGAGAAGGCTAAAGTAACGGCGGTGATGCAACACAACAATACAAAATAGGCAGTCTGACTTAATCTCTTAGCCAGACCGTCCCCAGAGTCACCGTTGCCGGATATGAGGTGTTTCAGACGTTCGTTGAGCATGAACCAGCCTTGATGCCGACGATTCTTCCCGGTTAGCCTTTCACCCGCACTTCTCACACTCCCTCTACTGCGGTGCCTCATCCATCCGCCCTGCCTGCGTTTCACTCGGTCGGCCCTGCTCAACGTACCTATTGGTACGTCTGCGCGGGCCTCGGTCGCAGGCCTT
>JAUXKG010000181.1 GCA_030624355.1 Acidobacteriota bacterium | reverse complement strand
GTACTTTGTATAATGTATGTCTGTGCCCAATTCCAACGACCTGTCCTATTCAGGCATTTCTTATGGCGATGCCTGGGCCCAGTCTGCCGAATTCAACCTGTCCAGCCATTTCCAGCCCAGTCCTGACCAGCAAAAGGCAATAGACAAGCTGACCGAAGGACTCCAGACGGAAAAGAGGGACCAAGTCCTGTTAGGGGTGACGGGTTCGGGAAAAACCTTCACCATGGCGAAGGTCCTCGCCGAAGCCAATCGTACCACTCTCGTTCTCAGTCCCAACAAGACCTTAGCCGCTCAGCTCTACCAGGAATTCAGGAATTTTTTCCCGGAAAACGCCGTTGAGTATTTTGTGAGCTACTACGACTACTACCAGCCGGAAGCCTACATCGCTTCAACCGACACCTTTATAGAAAAAGAAGCCTTGATTAATGACGAAATAGATCGACTCCGCCATTCCGCCACCCGGTCACTCTTCGAACGCCGTGATTGCATCGTGGTGGCCAGTGTCAGCTGCATCTACGGCTTGGGATCCCCTGAAGCCTATTACGGGATGCTCTTGATGTTGAGTAAAGGAGAACAGATCAAACGACGGGAGATCCTGCACCGGTTGGTAGAAATCCAGTACCAGCGTGACGATTTCGAGCTTCGAAGGGGAACTTTCCGTGTTCGAGGAGATGTCATTGAAGTGATTCCGGCCTGGGGGGACTACGGCATCCGAATCGAGATGTTCGGTGATGAAATCGATGCGATTTCCCAGTTCGATCCCCTGACCGGAGAGGTGGTCAAAGACCACCAACGCGTTCCAATCTATCCCAAATCTCATTACGTAATGCCCCGAGACCAATGGGAGAAGGCTGTGGCCAGCATACGGGAGGAACTGGAGGAGCACTGCCTGAAGTTGGAGAAGGCGGGACAACTGCTGGAAGCTCAGCGGGTTCATCAGCGCACGATGTTCGATTTGGAGATGATCAAAACGGTTGGATACTGTCGCGGAGTAGAGAACTATTCTCGTCACCTGACCGGTCGGCATCCGGGACAACCTCCTCCAACACTGATGGACTATTTGCCTCCCGATGCAATTGTTTTCGTTGACGAGAGCCATGCAATGGTCCCCCAGTTGCGCGGAATGTACGAAGGGGATCGCTCTCGAAAGCTGAATCTGGTCAAGTATGGATTCCGTCTTCCTTCCGCACTTGATAACCGCCCTCTGAACTTTGCAGAGATACAAGAACGAATGCCGCAGACCATATATGTATCGGCCACACCTGGATCCTATGAATTGACACGCAGTGCAGGCGAGGTAGTCGAACAAATCATCCGACCGACCGGTCTCATGGATCCTGAGATTGAAGTGAGTCCGGTTGGAGGTCAGATCGACGATCTACTGGAGGAGATCCGGAAGCGGGCGCAGCTAAATGAGCGTGTATTGGTCACCACCTTGACCAAGCGCATGGCTGAGGAACTGAGTGAATACTATACCGAACTGGGAGTGGCAGTCTGCTACCTGCATTCCGAGATCGATACTCTAGACCGGGTGAAAATTCTGAGGGACTTGAGACTCGGAAAATTTGATGTACTGGTGGGAGTCAACCTGCTCAGAGAGGGACTGGATCTGCCCGAAGTGTCTCTGGTCGCCATTCTGGACGCAGATAAGGAAGGTTTCCTGAGAAGCACGACATCCTTAATTCAAACCGCCGGTCGAGCCGCCCGAAACGTGAACAGCAAGGTCATCATGTATGCCGATACCGTCACCCGATCCATGGCTAAAGCGATAGAAGAAACAGGGCGGCGAAGAGAGCTTCAGAAGGAGTACAACAGGAAAAACTCGATCACCCCTCAAACAATTCTCAAGCCGATCAATGCCTCGCTTCTGGAAATGACCCAACTGGATTACTATGAGGTCCCTATGGTGGCGGAAGAAATTGAGCAATATTCGTCTGCCGAGGAGATCGGAAAGGAAATTGAGCGACTGACCGCAGAAATGAAAGGCGCCGCGAAACGTTTGGAGTTCGAGAAGGCGGCTACGTTCCGGGATCAGCTGAAGCGCTTGAAGGAGATCGATCTGCAGATCGGTTTTTCAGGACATCCGACTCCGGACTTCCCGGACACACCAACAGACTGATATGCAAATTCAACCTGCATCCTCTCTTCGAGGAACCGTCCTTCTTCCCGGCGACAAATCGATTTCGCACCGCTACGCCGTTCTGGCCGCCATGGCCGAAGGCAGCACCACAATCCGCAACTTCTCGAACAGCCAGGACTGTCAGTCCACTCTGGATTGTCTGCAGCAAATTGGTGTGGACATCCATCGCCGGGAGCGTGAAGTCGAGATTCAGAGCCAGGGCTGGACAGAATTTCAACAGCCCACTCGAACCCTGGATGCAGGGAACAGTGGAACCACCATCCGTTTTCTGAGCGCTCTACTCTGTGGGTCCTCCTTTGCTTCCACCATTCAAGGCGATTCATCGTTGAACCGACGGCCCATGCAGCGCATCATCATCCCTCTGACCCGGATGGGCGCGTCTATCTCAGCCCACAAGGACGAATATCCGCCCCTGCACATTAGCGGGGCATCCCTTCAGGGAATCCACTATCGTCTGCCCCTGGCCAGTGCCCAGGTCAAATCCTGTCTCCTGCTGGCCGGACTGATGGCCCGGGGGCAAACAGTAGTTGAGGAAACCACTCCGACCCGAAACCATACCGAACTGGCCCTCCCCTTTTTCAACGCCTCCCCAAAGCATGAGAACGGGGGGATAGCAATAGAAGGGCCCGTGTCACTAAAGCCCGTTCAAATGGAGATTCCCGGAGATTTCTCGGCAGCCGCCTTCTTCATTCTGGCCGCTCTTTTACTGCCGGACTCGGAGATACATTTGGCCGGGGTGGGAGTCAATCCCTCTCGTACGGCCCTGTTGGCCCTGCTGGAGCAGGCAGGAGTCCGCCTTGAACAAACCAATACGCGACTCTCCAACGGAGAACCGGTGTGCGATCTGACGGTTCGTCACAGTCGCCAACTCCTGGATCGATTCCCGGCCCAAATCCAGGGTGAGTGGATTCCCAATCTGATTGATGAGATTCCCGTACTGGCTGTTCTGGGAACCCGTCTGAAACGAGGGCTGGCAATCCGTCAAGCAGAAGAATTGCGCAAGAAAGAGTCTGATCGGATTCACTCAACAGTCTTGAATCTCAGAAACATTGGAATTCGAGTGGAGGAATTCCCCGATGGTTTTGCTATCCCACCGGGACAGCAGATCGGAGGCGGAAGGGTTCAAAGCTTGGGAGATCACCGAATAGCCATGGCCTTTTCGGTGGCAGGCTTGATTGGCCTCGGGCCAGTCGAGATAGACGACCCGGCCTGTGTGTCGGTCTCGTTTCCCGGATTTTTTGAAGTGCTCCAATCCCTGGTTGTAAAGTCATAGTGGTGAAACAAGTCTATCTGGTTGGATTCATGGGAAGCGGTAAATCCACGGTGGGTCCGCTTCTGGCCTCGGACTTGGATCGGCCCTTTCACGATCTAGATACGATCATCGAGAAAGACCAACAGACAACCATTTCACAAATATTCGAGTCTCAGGGAGAGACTTATTTCCGAGAGTTGGAATCTCGGCTGTTGCTTGAAACCCAACAGCTACCTCCTTGCGTGATAGCGCTGGGAGGAGGAACCTTCGTCAGTGAGTTGAATCGAACCTTCATCTCACAGCGTGGAGTGTCGATCTGGCTGAAGGTATCGATTCACTTGATCCGGAAGCGCTGTGAAGAGGAGACCCATAGACCGTTAGCTCAAGACCTCGAACAGCTCGACTCCCTGTTTCAGCTGCGAGAAGAGTGTTATCATCTGGCTGACATTCACATCGAGGCTCAGTCGAAATCTCCGGAACAGATTTCCAAAGAGATCCTGGATCAGCTGGACGAACTCCTATAAGGCCTGCAGCGCTTGCGTTTCAGCTCGCTTTCCAGTGTCGCAGAACTTTGCTAACATGAGCCGTAATGTTTCGCTGGATGGTTCTTCTCTTCCTTTTGCAGACAGGCTTCCAATCTGGCCTGTTGGCTGCTGATTCGTTCTCTCTTGACCAGATCTCTGATCAATTTCCCTACCAGGGCTTTGAAGAGAAAATCGAGTTTTGGCGATCTGTCTTTACCCACTATGGCGAGCGAGACGTGCTCTTTCATGATGAAGAGAGTCCGGGCCTTATTTACCATATAGCTAAGTTTGAAAAGGGTGTTGTGGGGAATCCGTCGGAAGAGAGAAGACAGCGAAAAATTCTCAAACAGAAACAACGAGAACTAGAACAGATTCTTTACCAGATTCGTGTCCTCGGCATCAATTCCAGAAAGCTCAACAGTCAACACAAACGAATCATTGAACTTTTGCGTTCTCAGGGCCATTCCCCCACCTCAACCCTTCTCCGAAGACTGCAAAAGGACGTTCGCTACCAGCGTGGAATCAAAGAAAAATTCCGTCAAGGACTGGTACGGTCGGGTCGACATCTGGATCGAATGAAGAGAGTCTTCCAGCAACATGCTCTGCCAGTCGAACTGGTCTTCCTGCCCCACGTTGAATCCTCGTTCGACTACCGAGCCTACTCCAAACGGGGTGCGGCGGGTCAGTGGCAGTTCATGCGTGGTACCGGACGCCAGTTCATGAAAATCAACAGATCCATCGATGAGCGTCTCGACCCTGTGCGATCTACGGAAGCCGCCGCTCAGTTGTTCCAGCAAAATTATAAGGTTCTGGGGAGTTGGCCCCTGGCTGTCACCGCCTTCAATCACGGCCAAAATGGGATGAGGCGAGCTAAAAAGCGTTTCGGTGATGATCTGGTCAAAATCACACAGCAATACCGGTCCCGTATCTTCGGATTTGCCAGCAAAAATTTCTATTCAGAATTCCTGGCGGCAGTGGAAGTTGCGCGAAACTATAAGAACTATTTCGGGGATCTGCAGATGGACCCGCCCCTGCAGTTTTATTCCGTTCAGCTGACCAGATCGTGTCCCCTGAACCATCTCCTACGAGCTTCAAGCCTGGATGAGGAAGTGCTAAAGGCCTACAACCCTCAAATCCGGCCTCATGTTTGGAAGAATTCGAGAGTCCTTCCCGCGGGCGCCTATCTTCGTGTCCCTAGAGGTCAGGAATCGCAACTCCTGACCGCCCTTGAGACAGCTCCCGCGGCAGCTGCTTCAGGAGAGATAGTCACCGCAGCTGATGGCTCGACTCGCTATCGGGTACAATGGGGAGACGACCTGAGCTCTATCGCCAACACCCTCGGCACTTCTGTCGCCAAGTTGCAGCACAGCAATGGTATCCGAAATGCAAATCGAATCTACCCGGGACAGCTTCTTCTTGTCGAAGGTCCCTCTGAGCGCCCCACCCGATATCGAGTGAGATGGGGCGACACGCTGGAGAAGATTGCTCTAAAATTCAGAGTCTCCTTGCGCTTGCTGCAAGACACCAACGCCATTGACAACCCTCACAAGATCTTTCTGGGCCAGGTATTGCTGATCCCGTGACCTGCCGTACGTGTGCGCAGGCCTCAGTCGCAGGCCTTGTCAGGGCGGCGCCTGAGACTCCTCGCCACGAGACAGTGTGAAAACTGCGGGATCCTGACAGCTGACAACTGACAGGATAATTAGCCCGGGTGACGCATGATCAAGGTCCGGATTATGTATAGGTTTTCTTCACTTCGCTCAGTGAAAGGTCTCTTCACTGCGCTCAGATGAAGGCGGCGTGACGAAGTGCTGCAGGCGCCACGATGACAAGGAGTAC
>JAUXKG010000063.1 GCA_030624355.1 Acidobacteriota bacterium | reverse complement strand
TGGTTCTGGAGATTCTCCCCTGCAAGCTCGCCAAACAGATGCTGGAGATGTTTCAGGCTCAGCGATTTCGAGTATCCAGTTCGATGTGGGCCAAGATTGTCTGTTATTTTCTCTGTGCTTACGATCAGGCTGAAGACCAGTCCAGACGGATGGAGGTCGTAGGAGCACTGAAGTCCCTCTATTTCGCCAGAGTGGTCTCCTTCATTCGGGCGACTCTGGAGCTGGACTATGTCGAGTCGGAGAAAAGAATTCTTCGTCAGGCTCAGATTTTCCGATCTCACCGTTCCGCCATGATCAAGAAGATTCAATCTCCGACAAGCGCTGCCAGTCACTCCAGCGATCGCGTCGCCTGATCCAGCCTGGATTAGGCATAAGTTGTCGTGACGAAGGGCCGCAGGCGTACTCGTGCAGTACGCCGAGGAGCCCAAGGAAGCACAACACCGTCAGCGTGGATGATTGCGGCACTGCAGTAGAAAACCTATGCATAATCCAGGCTCAGATCAGTCCAGGATGGCGGTGGCCTCGATTTCCATTACCAAGTCGCGTCTCACCATACTGTGAACCACAACCGTAGTGATGGCAGGATAGGGGGGAGTGAAATAGCGTGGCCGTAACTCTTGGATGGCGGAAAACTGCTCACCATCGGTTAGAAAGATGTTCATCTTGATGATGTCACCCATGTTACCTCCGGCCGCCTCCATAGCCGCCTTCAGGTAATCGAAGATTCGCTTTCCCTGGGCCATGGGGTCGAGTTGCCCCGCATCGGCCTCCGGGTGAGCTGTCTGGCCCGAAATGAAGACGAAGTTGCCTTTCTTCACGACATGACTGAATTGGCCCGGCTCCGGAAGGTCCGGAACGTCAATCACCTGAAAACCCATCTGCTTCCCTCCTTTTTCTTGAACTGAGCCCGGACTATATGAAAAAAAGGACAGTCGGCTCTGTCCTCTTTTTCCCCTGCGGCTGATCATATCCGATGCCCGAGTGAAAAGGGTAGACTGTCCCATCTTCCAGCCCGGATAATGCATCAGCCCGGGCTATGTTTAATTGTGGACAGACATTTGCTTAAATAGCAGTCTATGGGATTGAACGTCACGCAGACACTTATTCAGGCGCATCTGGTGGAGGGTGAGATGATCGCGGGCCGGGAGATTGGAATCAAGGTTCACCAGACCTTGACCCACGATGCTACCGGTCCTCTGGTCATGCTGCAACTGGAGGCGATGGGGCTGGACCGGGTCAAGACTGATCTTTCGGTCCAATACGTAGATCACAACATTCTTCAACAGGATTACAAGAATCCAGACGATCATCTCTTTCTTCGCAGTGCCTGCCAGCGTTTTGGACTCTGGTACAGTGGCCCTGGAAACGGTGTCAGCCATCCGGTGCATCAGGAGCGCTTTGGGAAACCGGGGAAGGTCTTGCTGGGTGCAGACAGCCACACACCGGCAGCCGGTTCCATTGGGATGCTGGCCATCGGCGCTGGCGGACAGGAAGTAGCCATGGCTATGGCCGGAATGCCTTTTCACTTTAGGATGCCGGATATTTGGGGTGTGAAGCTGGTAGGTGATCTGCCGGACTGGGTCAGTGCCAAGGATGTCATTCTGGAGATGCTTCGCCGCCACGATGTCGACGGTGCTGTGCATCGGATCATCGAATACTACGGTCCGGGCCTGGAGTCACTCTCTGTAATGGACCGACATGTGGTTGCCAATATGGGGACCGAGTTGGGCGCCACGACAACCGTGTTTCCATCCGATCAGGAAGTGAAGAGGTTTCTCAGGTCCCAGGGAAGAGAAGAGGATTGGAGTGAAATAGTGGCTGACAAGGATGCCCAGTACGATATTGACGAGGAAATTGATCTGTCTCAACTGGAGCCGTTGATTGCCAAACCGTGCAGTCCAGGAAATGTGGTGCCGGTTAGAGAAATCCAGGGGATGCCGATTTACCAAACCTATATCGGCTCTTCCGCCAACCCCGGGTATCGCGATTTGGCGGTGGCTGCCCGGATCGTGGAAGGAAGACAAATCAGTGCCAATGTCTCCTTTGACCTCAATCCGGCCTCTCGTCAGGTTCTGGAAAACCTGGCCAGAGATGGCCACCTGGTTTCCCTGATCCGGGCAGGTGGCAGGATCCACCAGGTTGGCTGCAATGGCTGCATCGGGATGGGGCAGGCTCCTGCCACAGACCGGATCAGCCTTCGGACGGTACCCAGAAACTTTCCTGGTCGTTCGGGAACGCCGGAAGACCAGGTTTATCTGGTCAGTCCGGAAACGGCCGCCGCTTCGGCTCTCACCTCTGTGATCACCGACCCGCGGGAGCTGCCGATGGACTATCCCAAGGTAAAGGATCCCGAGTCCCCGAGCCTGAACATCAATCTGCTGGAGCCTCCCCTGGCTCTCGAGAAAGCGGCCAATGTTCAGTTGCAAAAGACGGCCAATATTGTCAGTTTGCCCCAGTTTGACCGCTTGCCCGATCACCTGGAAATCCCGGTGCTGTTGAAGGTCGCTGATGATCTCTCGACCGACGAGATTCTGCCGGCCGGTCCTCAATTTTCTCCCTACCGCAGCAATATCCTGAAGAGCAGTGAGTTTGCCTTTTTCAGGGTGGATACCTCCTATCCTGAGCGAGCCTCCAAGGTGAAGGAGAGGGGAGGACATGCGGTGGTGGGAAGACAGAACTATGGCCAGGGTTCCAGTCGGGAACATGCGGCCTTGGCTCCCCGCTGTCTGGGTCTGCGGGTTGTAATCGCGATGAGCTTCGGCCGGATTCATTGGCAGAATCTGATCAACTGTGGTGTGTTGCCGTTAACCTTCAAGGATGAGTCCGATTATCAGCAGATCGAGCAGAGTGACCTCCTCAGATTGAATGACTTGCGTAACAAAATATTGCAGGGAAGCGAGATTGAGGTGGCTCATGTCACCAACGACAACACCTTTCTGACGGAACACCAACTGTCAGCCAGGCAAGTCGACATCTTGTTGGCCGGAGGAATGATTAATTGGGCCGGGGAGAAGGTCAACCAGGCTGACAACTGACAACTGACAACTGACAGGGCCATCGACTCAGTCTGAATTTTGACCAGTCGGTCAGCCGGTCGGGGGGCAGCGGTCAGGTGTGAGGTTCCGGGTCGCTGGTTTGACTGACGCCGCCTGTCAGCTGTCTGGTGTCAGCTGACAGTTGTCTACCGGGTCAGGTTTATCGATATAATAGCTGGCGACCTCAATGATTAAAAGTGTTCTACTCTTGATTCCGCTGCTGCTATTTTCGGGCGATCAACCCAAACAGCCGGAGATCCGGATGCAGGCGGAATTTACCTTTCTGCGACTTGTCTACTCAGGCTCGGGCTGGATGGGTGAGGCCTGGGCTGTTGACTATCCCAAGGCCGATGAGCAGTTCCTGTACGCTCTGCGAAAACTCACCGATTTTGGTTTCGTCAACACAAAGAACCGAGCCCTTCCTCTCTCAGATGCAGAGTTGTTTCAATACCCTTTCCTGTACGCCGTAGAGGTCGGCTATATGGAGCTCTCCAGACAAGAAGCGGACCGGTTACGAGAGTATCTTCTTCGCGGTGGATTCTTGGTTGTGGACGACTTTCATGGTGAGTATGAGTGGCAACATTTCTACCGACAGATGAAGAAGGTTCTCCCCGAATATGAACCCTTCGAGCTTTCTGTCAGTCATCCCATCTTTCATTGTTTCTACGATATTGAAGAGCTCATTCAGGTGCCCGGTCTTCAGTTTCTCTACAGCGGAAGAACTTGGGAGAAGGGAGGCTACCGGGCCCGCTATATGGGTATCCAGGATGAAGAAGGACGTTTGATGGTGATGATCAACCACAATGTGGATCTGGGAGACGCCTGGGAGTGGGCCGAGGCGACGGCCTATCCCCGCAAATACGTCAATCTGGCTTTCCAATTGGGCATTAACTATATCGTGTATGCCATGACCCACTAGTTGTCTACTGCAGTGCCGCAGTCAGCGCGGCGGCTGCAGCACTTCGTCACGACAACTTAGCATAATCCCAGATCCGACAATCGACAATTGACAATCGACAATCGATCTAACCAGCCACTACCCCAGTTCCGGAAAAGGAGGGGCCTTGTTCCAGGTCAGATGGTCCTGGATCGCGTGAAGGCCCAGACAGGGAAGGGCCGTATACAAAGTTGCTATTTCGATTTCAGGTAGATGACAGGCGATGAAAATCTCTTCGGCCAGTTCGGCCACCAGGTCAATTTCCTGTTGTGAGTAGTCTTGCTTCAAGACGATCGGGGCCTCAGCGGCGTCCCTTCTAACAGACCTTTCCCGAAAGACAATCACGGTCTCAGGCGGCAGAAGCTTGTTCCACTCCACCACCTGACGTCTTTTGAGATCTTCCAGGGCCATGATGGTGACCGCCATCAGCAGCCGGTCGGCATCTTTTTTGGAAACGGAGTATTGAGGGAAGATCGTGCGGAGCATTTTCCAGGCCATCTTCAATGCAGCCGGTCTGATCTGGTGCCCGCTCATCTCGTCACTGGTCGATCTTCCTTGCTAGTTTCTCCAGGGCCTTTCGTGCGATGTCGTGAGAGTTTGCGAATTCTTCAAGCCGGAGGACCTGTTCATAATGGGGTATTGCTTCAGTTGGCTCTCCCTCAATGTCGTGAGTCTGGCCGGCCTTGAGGTGCAACATAGCCCTCTGTCGATCCGAGGTGTCGGAGTGTGCGATCGCTTTTTGAAACTGCAACAGAGCCTCTCGATGCCGCCTGAGTTTCAATAGTTTCTCTCCAAGTTCGTAGTAAAACGAGCTCAGCGGGAGTTTTTGGTAATTGGGTGTCTTGGATTCAACCAGTTCAACAATACGCCGGTACTCCTGCACTGCCTGATCGGTTGCGTCCATGTATTCCAGAATTCGGGCTCTATTCAAGTGAAGGAGATAGTTGCGGGGATGTTTCTGACGAAGACCCGTGACAAGGTTGAGAGCTTCCTCAAAGCGCTCCTCGCGAACCAGCAACACCATCAGCAGAACGCTGGCGTCGGTGGTGATATATATGCCCTTCTTGGCTGCCAGTGACAGGTATTCCAGTCCCTGTTCTTCACTTCCGTGGTAGCCCATGATGGTAGCGAGCCATTTGATGTACCAGGGAAGGTTGCTGACGATATATTCGTACAATCCGATGCTCATATAGGCATCGTGGTATTGGCGATCCTCCGTCACCAGATCCTTATGCTGTCGATAGGCCTTCTTCCCATGCTTGAATGCCCGGCCTCTGTTTCCGTCAATGGTGAAGGCAAAGGCTCCTAGAGTCCCTTCTGATAAACCCATGAAGTAGCGCGCATCCTTGTGGCCAGGGACCTCCTCCAGAATCTTACTGGCCAGGCTCTGGCATTCTGCAATGTTGTCGAAGAACAGTTGCCGGTCGCTGGCTGCCATGGCTGTGTCTGAACGCTTGTCAAAAGAGCCGGGAGCAGTAAATCGATCGAGCTTCAATTCATGCCGCCTGAATAGCTCGCGCAGCCAGATCGTGTGGGCTAGATACTGAGGTGGGGCCGGGTGTTCGGGATACTGTGATTTTAAATCCTTGAAGTATTCGCTGGCCAGATCGTGGTCCAGGTTGTGGAGGAGATCCAGTCCTTCCAGGGCTTGAGCCGTGAATTCGGGGTCGCGCAAATTCTGAGCAGGCAGCCAGTGGCAGCCGCAGCCAACTATGAGGAGCAGGAGAAGAAGTCGGCGGGAAAACAACCAGTGGGTCACGGGATTTGGCCTTGGGCTTGGAGGTTCATCGAGGTTCAAACGTGTACATAAAGCCTACACCCAGCTGCCAGTTGTGGTAGGTTCCGCTGGGTCGGAAACCCGGGCCTGTTCCACCATTCTCCAGAGGAGCCTGGGCAGGCAGGCCAAAGGAGGGGACACCGGTGACCTGATCCCGGACATCGAAACGGAGTCCCCAGTTGCGTCCCATCTGGATCTTGGCCCCCGCCCCGAAGCTGAATGCCAGTTTCCACCGGCCCTTCAAGTCGACTCCCTGGAGGAGAGCTTCGTCTCGGGAATCGCTGGCGATGTGGAAGAAAGAGGTCCCCAGTCCGATGGATCCGAAGGGACGGACCCGCTCTTTGCGGTCCATGGGATAGAAGAGAACACTGTAGGACAGTTTGTGAATCTTGTGTTCCAAGTCCAAAACGGGGACCATCGGGCTCAGGTTGACAAACGACAAGGGTTGGTTGGCCAGCGTGTACTCGAACTCGGCCCCGAAATGATCTCCCAGGTTTTCCGTGATGCGGGCCCCGATCAGGTAGCTTGAGTCGAAATTCAAATCGACGTCCTGGGTGCCACCCCCTTCAATGGGTGTTACAAAAGTGCCGTCTCCCAGGAAGCTGACCCCGGTGAAGATTGAAAACTCCCATTTGTTCTCCGGCGGGCCGGCCATGCCCTGAGCCAGGACTCCGGGGGTCAGCAGGATCCAAATTGAGAGGACCGGAAAACAGTATCGGCGCATAACTTGTACTCCCTGCGTCAAGGGTGCAAAGACACAGATACTAATAGATGTTGCTGAGAGAGAAAAGGCTGACACGAACGGACACGGATGAATACCATGGATTGACAGGGATTATTGGGTGCTTTTGTCAGCGGTTAGCGGTCAGCCTGCTTATTTCGACGGCCTTGCCGGCGGGATGAGTCGTTTTCCCTTCTTTGTTGTCGCCGCCTCAGAAATTCCTCGAATTTCTCGACCTGATCCGGTCTTAGAATCGACCGGATGTGTTCCTGTGTCTGTCTTCGAATAGTTTGATAGCGATCTCTGGAATGACGGTTAACCTGACGATGGTGATGACGACTCTCCTCAAAAACCTGGTTCAGTTCGCTTTCTTGAGCATCATCGAGATCCAGCAGGTTGGACAGATGGTTGAGAACTCGTTCGGGCGGGGGTTGCTGCTGGTGCATCTGTTGAACCCGGTGGTCCCAACCCGGCCTCAACTCGGACTTGATCCACATGAACTCCACAAGGGCTCCAAAAACCGCTCCCAGCGAGAACGTCGTCAGTATCCAAAGGATCGCCTTACTCCGGTTCTTCAAGGGGTAAACCCTCCTCCGCTGTGTCTGCAAGAGCATTCAACACAGATTCCAGAGAAACGTCGAGTTGCTGGGACTGCTCAAAAAGGAGTTCTGAAGAATAGGCTGCAGACTCCCCATTTGGCAGTTGGTAGAGCCAGAGACAGGTGGCCAGTATCAGAGCGGTAAAAACAGGGACCATTTGCCGGGCGGCTCGCCCGAGCAGCAAGGAGAAGGGCGTCCTCGCCTCTTGGGCCAGGCGGGCCACCCGCTGAGCAAAGAACGGAGGAGCCTCCATTCGAGGTGCTGACTTAACCTGGAACCCCAGGAAGCGAAACACTTCAAGTCGTTTGCGGCAGTCCTCACACTCATCCAGATGGGACTGGTCGACGGGATCGTCAAAATCTAATTCTTCAAGAGAGAGATGTTCCTTATCCATCTGTCAAGTTCCCCTGAGAATACAATATTCGGTGCAATTCTTCATGCAGCCTTTTCTTGGCACGGCTGACCCGAATTCGAGCAGCCAGTTCTGTCGTCTCAAGTACCTCGGCAATTTCCGGATATTCCAGCCCATCCAGTTCGCGAAGTACAAAGGCCATCTTGTCCTTCTTATTGAGGTGGCCCATCACCTTTTCGAGAAGACCAAAGAGTTCCTCGACCTCAACCTCCGTCAACTGATGCGGCTGGTTGAACTGGGTGAAGAAGTGTTCAATCCGCTCCCCGTCAGCTAGCGCCAGATCCGAAAAGAGACTCGTCCTGCGTCTGTGCGCCTTCCGCATTTCGTCCAGACAGGTGTTGGCTGTGATCCGGGACACCCACGATTTCATCGAACGCTCGGTATCGAAGGTGCCCAGAGATCGAAATACCTTCAAGAACACCTCCTGAGCCAGATCCTCAACCTCGTCTCGACTCCCCATATAGTGGTAGATGATGCTGAAGACCAGTCTTTGATAGCGTTCAATAATCACGGCAAAAGCCTGGTTTTCACCCCCAAGAGTGGCCTCCACCAATTCCTTGTCTGTTTTGGCCATTCTCAGGAGTATATTACGGGATGAGAGCCAGAAATTTTCATTCTAAGTGCCGAAAAAAACGAAATTACAGCATCTGGTTATAGGTTGGAGTGAAAAGAAAAGGTTTTTGTTCAGTTGGAATTCCTGAATCCGGTGGTCAGGTGTCAGCTGTCAGCGGGCTCTAGCCCTTCTTGGCGATGGTCGTGAGCATGCCGTATTTTCCGTTCCATCGTTCCAGTAGAGGGAAAGCAAAGAGGAGCGGCTTGAGAAGATAGTAGGGCAGACGGTTGCCGAAGTATGCCTCCGACCAGTAGATGAGACTGTATTTCAGACTGTGGATGTTCGCCATAGGCGAAAAAAACAGGTGCTCGTGGACCCTCAAGTCAACCTTTCTAAGCAGGATTTCGAGGGGAACGGGAGCAAAGTGGTACAGGTGTCTTGGCACGTCAATGGCATACCAGTAGCGGCCGAACAAATGGGCCTGCAGGCTGGCAAAATTGGGGACGGAGATAATGAGCCAGCCGCCGGGGCGAAGCAGCTGATAAGCTCTCTCAAGCACCTTCAGGGGATCGGGAAGATGTTCGAGGACATGCCAGAATGTGATGACGTCGAATTTGTTCGCCTGGAGCTGCGGCGAAAAGATGGTCCCTTCTAACAAGGTGATGTCGTGAATTTTTGCCTTGACCAGGCGGAGGGCTTCCTCCGCGAAATCAACTCCGGTGCGCTGCCATTTCTTGGAATCCAACCCCCACAAGAACTTTCCCTCGCCACACCCGACATCCAGAATATGTCCTCCTGAGACATATCGTTCCAGCAGTGCGATTTTTTCGGTTTCTCTCCGCCAGGAGCGACTTCGCTGCAGCGTTCCGGCCAGGAAGGCCTCAATCGTGTGGGCGGTGTCTCCCAGATAGGCAGGTGGGTAGTGGTGGACAAGCTCCTCTTCCGGCAAGGGGGGAGAAGTCCAGCCGAGCCCACAACCTTCACAGCGCCGAACCTCCCACATCCTCTCGGGGCGGTTAAAAAGGCGGTCGAAGCTGGTCGTGAACAGCTTCCAGTTCGGGCAGGCACAGACAGGACACTGATCCTTCACTTGATGTGATCCGGGGCTCGGCCGGAGGGGGTGAGTTGATCCTTCATTTCTTCAAAGAGAACCACCAGTTGTTTCAATGCCCTCACGGTGTAATCACTCTTCAAAGAGACCCAACCCAATTCTCGGTAGATCCTCCTTCCCTGAACACGCCGGTAGCACAAAGATTTCTTTTCACCGTCTTTGACCACAGCCGGATATGGAATGATGCTGATTCCCAAGCCTATTTCGACCAAAGGTTTTGTGATCTCCACGTT
>JAUXKG010000111.1 GCA_030624355.1 Acidobacteriota bacterium | reverse complement strand
TTCGGCCGGGCGCCTGTTTGCTTCGTTCCTGATCGTTGGCGGTCTAGGGACGGCTATTTACACTTTCACTCGCCTGGGGCAGGCTCTCCTCGAGGGCGAGCTCCTGGGAGTGCTGGGGAGAAGACGTATGAATCGTGAAGTCCACAAATTAACGAGTCACCATATTATCTGCGGCTTCGGACGTATTGGTGCGCCGGTTGCCGAAGGTCTGGAGGAAGAGGGACAAGCCTTCTGCATCCTGGACAACGACTTGCAAAGCGAACCGGATCTTCGAGCTCGCGGCTATCTTTACCTCATAGGAGACGCACTCGATGAGTCGGTTCTCGCTTCCGCGCAGATCGACAAGGCCAAAGTGCTTATGGCACTGCTTCCTTCTGACGCTGACAATCTGCTCCTGACCATCATCGCCAAGGAGTTAAACCCCAATCTGATGGTCATAGCCAGAGCTTCCGATGAAAAGATAGAGCCCCGACTCAAGCGGGGCGGGGCCGACAAGGTGGTCTCTCCCTACAAGCTTACAAGTGGACGAGTCCTTCAGGCAGCCGTCAAGCCGACCGTGCTGGAGTTCTTGGAGCTCGTGAGCCACCGCGAACACCTCCCCCTGAGATTGGAAGAAATTACCGTACTTGATACCTCTGCTCTTGAAGGCCTCACGATCAATGAGTCGGAAATCAGAAACCGCTTCGGTGTGGTGATCATCGCCATCAAGCAGCCCGATGGTGCCATGGTTTTCAATCCGGAGCCTGATCAGAAGATTCTTGCCGGATATATACTGGTCGTAATCGGCAAGAGTGAGGATTTGAAGAGGCTAGAAGCCGACTGTTGCACGTCTTGACTCGTTCTGGTCGCTCAATCCCGCCCATTCCGGGAGAAGACGAAGTCTGCCTCCGCAGCGCTAAGCTCCTAACCGCCGGAGCCAAAGACTCGAAAAAGATTTCTGACCGGATCGTAGAACCGGTCCACGACACGTTCCTTGAGAGGGATAATCGCGTTGTCCGTGATGGTGATGTGCTCGGGACAGACCTTGGTACAACACTTGGTGATATTACAGAAGCCCACCCCCTGACTCTTTTTTAGCTCCTCCAGTCGATCTTGGCTGTCAAGAGGATGCATCTCCAGAGCGGCCACATGCACCAAGAACCGAGGGCCGATGAACTCATTATGCAGTTGATGGTCACGAAGCACGTGACACACGTCTTGACAAAGAAAGCATTCGATACACTTCCGAAACTCCTGAACACGGTCCACATCGCCCTGGTCCATTCGCCAGGTCCCGTCCTCAGCATCCGGTGGTCTGGGTTTGAATCTCTGAATCTTTTTCTTGACCTCGAAATTCCAGGATACGTCGGTGACCAGATCCTTGATTGATGGAAAGGCCTGCATGGGCTCAACGGTTACCGGCGCATCCAGCGGAAGATCGCTGAGCCGAGTCATACACATCAATCGGGGAACACCGTTTACCTCGGCCGAACAGGATCCACACTTGCCAGCCTTACAGTTCCATCGAACACCCAGGTCATTGACCTTCTGAGCCTGAATTTGAAGAACGGCATCCAGCACCACCATTCCCTCAGAAACTTCAGTCTCATAGTCCCTGAAATCCCCCCCCTGAGCGTTTCCACGCCAGATCCTGAACAGTGCCACTCCCATTATTGCATCTCCTCGATAATCTGCTGAAGCTCGGCAGGCATTTCGAGAATCGGCAAATCCCTCACCTGCATTTCTCCCTCCGGCCCCTTCTGCACCACTATGTTGTGCTTGCTGAAAGACTCATCCTTCTCAGGATAGTCCTCACGAAACTGAGCTCCACGGCTCTCCTTTCGTCGAAGCGCAGCACGAGTGATGGCTTCGCTGACCGTCAGGAGATTGGAAAGCTCGATCGCGGCGTGCCAGCCCGGATTGAATTCCCGATTGCCCTGGACACCCACTCGTTGGACCCGTTCCCGGAGTCTTTCGATCTCTTCCAGACCGCGAAGCATGTCCTGTTCATTTCTCACAATACCGACCAAGTCCTGCATCGATTCCTGCAGTTGGTACTGAACCTGATAGGGAGACTCACCGTTGGAATCGGCAGCTCGTTCAAAAGGTTCCAGTGCTCGACGCGCTATCTCCTCCACTTCATCCTCATTGATCCGAGCACCGCCGTCGCTCTTGGCGAAGTCTGCGGCGAACTGTCCGGCACGCTTTCCGAATACCAGAAGATCGGACAGTGAGTTGCCCCCCAATCGATTGGAGCCGTGAAGACCTCCTCCACACTCGCCGGCAGCGAAAAGACCCGGAACACACGACATCTGTGACTCCGGATCAACACGAACTCCACCCATCACATAATGAGTGGTCGGCCCCACTTCCATCGGCTGCTCCGTGATGTCGATGTTGGCCAACTCTTTGAACTGATGGTGCATGCTGGGCAGCTTCTTTTTGATGCGCTCGGCAGCGTTGGGAAGCTTCTCCTTAATCCAAGCGATGTCTAAATAAACTCCACCGTGAGGGCTTCCTCGGCCTTCTCGGACCTCTCGGACAATACAGCGTGCCACATGATCCCGGGTCAACAGCTCAGGAGGTCTTCGCGCTTCCTTATCTCCCTGGGTGTAGCGCCAACCCTCCTCTGCCGACTCAGCCGTCTGAGATTTATACAGATCCGGAATGTCGTCAAACATGAACCGATGTCCCTCATTGTTCAGGAGAATACCTCCTTCGCCCCGAACTCCCTCGGTCACCAGAATGCCTTTTACGCTTGGAGGCCAGACCATTCCGGTCGGATGAAACTGCACAAACTCCATGTCGATCAATTCCGCACCGGCGTGATAGGCCAACCCATGCCCATCACCGGTATACTCCCAGCTGTTGCTGGTGATTTTGAAGGCTCTTCCGATACCTCCAGTGGCCAGAATGACCGCAGCGGCTTGGTATACTGAGAATCTTCCCTTTTCACGATCGTACCCGAAGGCTCCAACTACTCTCTCCCCATCCTTCAGCAGGGCGACGACCGTACACTCCATGTGCACGTCGATTCCCTGATGGATGCCGTGATCCTGGAGAGTTCTGATCATCTCCAGACCGGTACGATCGCCAACGTGAGCCAGTCGGGGATATTTATGACCGCCGAAGTGCCGCTGCAGAATACGCCCATCCTGGGTGCGGTCAAAGACCGCTCCCCAGCTTTCCAGCTCTCTGACACATTCGGCAGACTCTCTGGCGTGCAGTTCCGCCATTCGCCAGTTGTTCAGGTATTGTCCCCCACGCATCGTGTCGGCAAAATGGACTCTCCAGTCGTCTCTCTCGTCAACATGTCCCAGAGCTGCCGCTATTCCGCCTTCCGCCATGACGGTGTGCGCTTTCCCCAGCAGAGATTTACACACTATGCCGGTCGAGACACCGGCACTTGAAGCTTCAATGGCGGCTCGCAGCCCGGCGCCACCCGCCCCGATCACCAACACGTCATATTGATGCGTTTCGTAGGGGCCCATCTAAAGAATCCTCCAATCAGACCAGACACCCATGGAACATAGCCGGACATACAGGTCAGAGAAACCCACCCAGAAAAGACTCATCCAGGCCCACAACATGTGCCTCCCATTCAGACAGCTGGCACAGGCATAGGCTCTTTGGCGAATGGGCGTCTGCGATAGCTCATCACGGCGCCCTCCGATCAGGTGGCGCATGGAATGACAGCCCAGGGTATACCCTCCCAGCAGACAGACATTCCCGGTCAGAACAAGTGTCCCCAATCCGATGCCGAATGAAACCTGTCCGGTCACAGGATTCTCAAACCATAGGGCCTTCCAGACATCCCAAGCCAGAAAGCAGAGAAACAGCATGGCTAGATAGAAGAAGTATCGGTGAACGTTCTGAATGATCAGAGGGAATGAATTTTCACCACGGTAGCCTTTGCGCGGCTCTCCCACGGCACAGGAAGGAGGGTCTGCCCAGAACGCTTTGTAGTAAGCCCCACGGTAGTAATAACAGGTCAAACGAAATCCGCCAGGCGCCCAGAGAATCAGAAAGGCCGGTGACCAGGGTAGCCAAAGTGGCCACCAGAGCGGTTTGGGGCCAAACCAGCTGTGGGGAGATTCTCCCAGCAGTTCCGGCGAGTAAAAGGGGGACAGGTAAGGGCCCCAATGGTAGTGCGCTCCCTGAAAGGCCGCCCAGGTCGAGTAGCCAATAAAAGTCGACAGGCCAAGGAACACTACGAGTGGCTTAAGCCACCACCAGTCGCGCCGCTGGGTCTGACCAAAGTGGGCCTGCTTCATAGATGCATTCACAAACGACATGTATAAAGACTCCCTAGAAAACTTTCTTCAAGAGATCCATCAACAGAGCTATCAACATAGCAACGCCCCGTAAACTTTTCAAGAAGTAGGAACCAGAAAGGAGACTAGACCCCGAAAATAGGGTCCTCCCGGCCCGGAGGACGAAGCCACCGGTTTCCCCACTCACAGCGGCAAGGCGAACCGAATCGCCTGTCGGCGGGCACCCTCCCTGGCCATCGACTGAGGAAAATCCTCGGCAAAACCGCTGTGCCGGAGCATGGGTAGCAGGGGTTGGGATGAGCGGACTGGTCAACCGGTTTCTGAAGCGGGCAAAAAAAATGCCCCAAGTGACCTTTAGACTGACAGCTTAAAACCTCCACTAAGCTTTCACTCAGCTTTGTAGCCGCTTTGCCTTTGGCCACTTGGGACAGTTGCTATTTTCTTCTTCAGGCAGACTGGTGTCAACAGTTGAATCGGGCTTTGGGACTGTTTTGCAAGAAAATCCCGATATGTCTGGCCTTGCCAGTGGACTTCCCTACGGCTGCACCGTGCTATCTTCGGTTAACAGTAATACAACTAATTATTTGGTCGATTATGTCGTTTTGCCCGTCTCTTTTGGCCCCTTCCCAGCTTCTACCTTCGAACCTGCAGGAGACGACCCTGGCTAGCACTTGAAGGCCCGGTAGGATAGTATGCTCGCCAGCCGAATCAGGGAGCACCCGGAGAGATCATGTCTTTCGTCAACACTCAGCGTTTGAAGCGGTTGCCCCCCTACCTGTTCGGCCAGCTCAACGAAATGAAGCTTCGTCTGCGTCAAGACGGAGCCGATGTCATTGACCTGGGTATGGCCAATCCCGATCAGCCCACGCCAGCCCACATCGTCGACAAATTAATCGACACGGTGAAGGACCCCAAGGCACACCGATATTCTGCCTCCAAGGGCATTCCCGCACTGCTGCGGGCCATCTGCCGCTTTTACAAGAAACGCTTTCAGGTTGATCTGGACTGGCGCACAGAAGCGATTGCGACAATCGGCACCAAGGAAGGACTGGCTCATTTGGCCCTGGCCTTACTGGACCGGGGCGACTTGGCCCTGGTGCCCAACCCCTGCTATCCCATCCACACCTACAGCGTGGCGATGGCCGGAGCGAACGTGGTATCGGTTCCCCTGGCCGCTGGACGAGAGTTCATCCAGAATCTGGAGGATACCGCTACTGGAATTTGGCCCAGACCCAAGTTGATCACTCTGAATTTCCCCCACAACCCAACGACGGCGGCGGTCAGCCTGGACACCTTTGAAGCGATTGTGCGATTCGCCAGAAACAACAACGTCATCGTGATCCATGACCTGGCCTATGGTGACATCACCTTCGATGATTATCGGGCTCCCAGCTTTCTGCAGGTGCCGGGGGCCAAGGAAGTGGGGGTCGAATTCTATACCACCTCCAAGGCTTACAACATGGCCGGCTGGCGAGTTGGTTTTTGCCTGGGCCATCGGGACATCATCGCGGCCCTGAGTAAGATCAAGAGCTACTACGATTACGGTATTTTCACCCCCATTCAGGTCGCCGCCATCGCCGCCCTGGATGGTCCGCAGGATTGCGTCACCGAACAAGCCAGGGTGTATGAAAAACGAAGAGACGTTCTGTGTGACGGTCTGAACCGCATCGGCTGGCGGGTGGAACCGCCCACGGCCAGTATGTTTACCTGGGCCCCCATTCCTGAAGCCTATCGGGAGATGGGTTCGATGGAGTTTTCAAAGATGCTGATGGAACAGGCCCAGGTGGCGGTGGCCCCTGGTGTCGGCTTCGGTAGTCTGGGTGAGGGCTGGGTACGCCTGGCCATGGTCGAGAACGAACATCGGCTGCGACAGGCGATCCGCAACATCCGCCGCTGCCTGTCCAAGCTTCAGTCTAGGAGTCTGTCCGAGTCCTAGCGTGGTGACTCCCCGACCCATCACATCGGCTTCTCAGTATTCGTCAAAAATACGCTGAATTTCCTCGAGATCTGAAGTCCTGGTCCGGGCCAGTTGCAAGAGAACTCGAGCCCATCCGATCTGCCATCACTCTTCTTCCCCTTTGGCCGACTCCTCTCCCAGACAAACGGCCACTGTCTTTCGGCAAATCAGGGACCTTGTTGAGCCTGCTTCAGACTGTCATAGATGAGCCGCGTGAAATCATCAGGCTTGAGGAATCCGCCCTTATGGTTGGCATCAAACTCTTTCGTCGGCTTTTCCTGAACCACCTCTTCGACGGTCTTTCCGGAATCAATCATCTCCTTCACGCGATCGCGCACGGTGAGCAGCATGTCCCGGTAATCCTTCAGCGCTTCCCAATCGCCCAGTGGGCCATGGCCTGGAATCACCTTGGTCCCGGAGTCCACTATTTCAAGCAAACGGTTGGCCCCCTCAATCATCCCGTCCACTGTGCCGCCGCTTGAGAGGTCAATGAAGGGATAGCGGGCAGTAGTGAACAGGTCTCCGGTATGAACAACGTTGCTTTTGCGAAAGTGGATCACAGAATCGCCGTCGGTGTGTGCCGGGGGCACCCGGAAAGCGTAAATCTCTTCTCCGTTGACGTGAAAGGTGACCGCCTCACTGAAGGTCACCACCGGCAGTGCAGAATGAGGCGAAGGTGGAACCTTTCTGTCGAAAGCTTCCTGAAACTGTTCGCTGCTCATCCGGACTCGGACATTGTCGTGAGCCACAATCAACACACCAGCCTTGCCCAGGTTTTCGTTGCCTCCAGTGTGATCCGTGTGCCAGTGCGTGTTGAGAAGAAATCTGATCGGCTCTGGACTGATGGTCGCTATTGCTTTCCTGATTTTGTCGGTCAGAGGGGCAAACTGATCATCAATCAGAAAAACACCATCATCCCCAGCCGAGACGCCCATGTTCCCCCCTTCACCAGTCAACATGAAAATGCCGTCCGCTACCCTCTCAGCGTCAATCTGGACATCGTGGAGGGAATGATGGGGGGTATGACTGGTGGACTCCTGAGCCAAAAGGGATGCTACGCTGCTTTGGCCTGCCAGGATAAGAAGGGACAAAGACAGCAATCGAAGTAAAATCATCGCCGATTACCTCCTTAATTTTTTCAAAGAGTACTAAAGTTGACGATGTAGAGACAATCCTTTACATTGCGCTTGACCATT
>JAUXKG010000335.1 GCA_030624355.1 Acidobacteriota bacterium | reverse complement strand
TCTTCTCGACCGGGACGACCAGAATGTCGGTTGCTCCCGCTTTCTTTAACTGTTCGATAACGTCCCAGAAAAACTCCTCCGGGACGGCGGAGTGGACCGCCACCATTCCTTCCTCCGCCAATGGTACAACCGTGGGACTCCTCATTCCCGGCAGGATCTCCCTGATCTCTTTCAGCGACTTCTCCGGCGCATTCATCATGACGTACTTGGTCAGTCGGGCTCGAATGATTCCCTGGAAGCGGGTTCGCAGCCGGTCCATCAGCTGACGCTTCTTGGCATCTTTCAGAGAGAGAGGATTGGCAATCAGGACCGCCTCGGACTTCAACACCACCTCGATTGGCTCTAGATCGTTCATGCGCAGGGTGCTTCCGGTGGAAACCAGATCACAAATGGCATCAGCGACATCCAAACTGGGAGTAATTTCGACTGATCCGCTGATGTCAATGACCCGGGCTGAGATCTTCTTCTCCTCCAGAAAACGCTTCAAAATACGGGTGTGCGAGGTAGCAATTCGTTTGTCCTTCAGGTCGTACAGACTGCCCAGCGAGCTCCGTCGTGGTACGGCAATCGAGAGCTTGCAAGTTCCAAAACCGAGAAAGTCGAGCTGAGCGACCTTGGATTCCTTCTCCTGAACTACATTCAGCCCCACAATGCCCAGGTCGGTGACTCCATCCTGAACGTACTCAGGAATGTCATCGTCTCGAAGAAAAAGGATGTCCAGCGGGAAATTCTGGCAATGCGAGAACAATCTTCCTTCGTAATACTCGAAGTCCAACCCACTGGACTTGAGGATCCGTTTGGAAGGCTCGGCCAGACGTCCCTTTCTCTGCAGGGCAATCTTCAGATTCTCGCTGTTCAGCTTCATTTCCGGCGCTCCTTCCCTGTTCCGCTCTTGGATTGTTGCCTCTTCTTGCCTTTGCCGGCTCTGTTCCCCAGGCTCTTTGCTGACGTCCTCCTCTGGCTGCTCCGTTCGGCCCGAGCCAGCGCCTTTCGGTATCCACCTTCTCCGTGCTTGAACCAGTGGGCAATCCGGGTAATCGTGGCGGTACTGGCTCCCGTCAGTTCACTAATTCGTCGGTAGGGAATGTCGCGGGCCACCAATTGAGCCACCTCCCAGCGCTCGGCCATCGCCTTGAGTTCCGTCAAAGTACACAAGTCCCGAAAAAAATGGGCACATTCTTGCCGCTCGTCCAACTGGACAATAGTTTCGAATAGATTCCAAAGACTGTGATCACTCTCTAGTTCGCGTTCCATCTTAATGAGTTAGCATGTTAACACGTTAAAACACTGCTGTCAATCGTTCCTGATTTCTGGGAAAAGGGGGGGGCACAGATCGAAGGAAGAACTCCCTCAGATCACATTAGTTCCTGCATAATCTCTTGCAGGGCCTCGGGGCCGGGACGCAGCTTCTCCTGCTGCAAGTGTGCCAGGGGCTGGTCCGTCAAGTTCAGCATCTCGAACAAGTTCTTGGCGACCGGATTAACATAGATTAGACCGGTCAGAAACTCATTAGCGTCCATCGTCTCGCGCAGCATCCGGAGCGCCTCACTCTTGTTCATCGGATCATAATCTCGATTCAACTTCTTCAGGAGAATTTGCGATCCATCGTGCATTTCCACTTCTCTGACCTCCCCTTCTTCATAATCCACCTGCTCGATCAGCTCAAAGTGGGGTACGAAATCGATCTGGTGCAGCAACTCCTCATGTTCTTTGGCCCATTTGTAGCTCTTGGTCGATCCCTGATGGTTGTTGAAGGTCACACAGGGACTGATGATATCCAACATGGATGTTCCGCTGTGGCTCAAAGCACCCTGAAGAAGAGCAACCAGCTGCTTGGGATCTCCTGCAAAGGAACGCGCCACATAGCTGCAGCCCATCTTGATCGCCAGCGCGCAGCAGTCAATCGGGGACATGTCATTCACGACACCCGTTTTCAGCTTGGCCCCGATATCGGACGTGGATGAAAACTGGCCCTTGGTCAATCCATATACACCGTTGTTTTCGATGACGTAGATCATGGGGACATTGCGTCTCAGCAGATGGCAGAACTGTCCCAGTCCGATAGAAGCAGTGTCCCCATCACCGCTGACACCGATACAGACCAGTTGACGGTTCGCCAACACGGCTCCCGTGCTCAGGGAAGGCATCCGGCCGTGGACGCCATTGAATCCGTGAGCCTTACTCAAAAAATAGGCAGGCGTCTTGCTGGAACAACCGATACCGCTCATCTTGATCACACTATAGGGATTGATGCCCATTTCATAGAAGGCCTTGATGATCTGGCTGGTGATGGCATCATGGCCGCAACCAGAACAGAGCGTCGAGAGCCCTCCTGTGTAATCAGCTCTGGACAGACCGATTCGATTCAGTTTCTTGGGTTTTGGGGTACTGACAGACATGAGTTAACTTTTTTCTCCTTTCTCATGTGCCATCACGTGATCAGTGATAAACCTGGCATCCACCGGAAGTCCCTTGTAATGGAGGATTGTGCGAATCTTATTCTGGTCTTCCCCAACCTCGAGTCGGACCAGATCCGCCATCTGCCCGTCCCGGTTTTGCTCGACCACATAGACGCGTTCGCAACGACTGACAAACTCTTGGACGTGATGAGTAAAAGGTAGGGCTCGAATGCGGAGATAGTTGAAGGTGACTCCGTACTCCTTGCTCAATTGGTCCCGACACTCCGACATGGGGATATCCGTAGAACCGTAGGCAATCAGACCGATCTCGACCCCATCCTCGTATTCCACCACCGGCTGAGGCACTATCTCCTTGGCCTTCTCGTATTTCCAAGCCAGCCGATCGACGAGTTTCTCATAATCTTCCGACCTCTCCGAGTAACGAGCCTCATCATTGTGTCCGCTGCCACGGGTGAAGTAGGCAGCTAAGGGATGCTCCGTTCCCGGCAGGGTCCGATAGGGGATCCCGTCACCATCGACGTCCCGGTAGCGAGCAAACTCGCCTATCTTCTCCAAGTCCTCAGCCGAGAGCACCTTGCCGCGATCCATGGGCTTCTCAGGATATTCAAAAGGATTCGCCATCCAGTTGTTCATTCCCAAATCCAAGTCGGAGGCCACAAACACCGGTATTTGAAGACGCTCTGCCAGATCGAAGGCCTCAACCGAAAGTTCGAAACACTCCTTCATGCTGGCGGGAAGCAATACGACCTGCCGGGTATCGCCGTGAGAAAGAGTGTAAAGAGAGGAAATATCTCCCTGACAGGTTCTGGTCGGCAAGCCCGTGCTTGGACCGACCCGCTGGATATCAAAAATCACAACTGGAATTTCCGCAAAATAGGCCAATCCAACAAACTCCGACATCAGAGAGATACCGGGACCGGAAGTCGAAGTCATGGACCGGGCGCCCGCCCATCCGGCGCCGATGGCCATTCCCACCGCTGCCAGTTCATCCTCTGCCTGGACGATTGCAAAGGTGGCCTTACCCGTTTCAGGATCGATCCGGTAACGTTCCATGTACTGGGTGAAGGAATCTCCCACGCTGGTGGCCGGGGTGATGGGATACCAAGTCAAGACGGTTGCTCCACCAAACATACTCCCCAGAGCGCAGGCCGCATTGCCGTCAATAATGATCTTCCCCCTTGTCTTGTCCATTCGTTGAACGCGATAGGGGTCTCGCTTGGGAAGATTGTCCCGCACGTACTGGGCACCCAGATGAGCCGCTTTAACGTTCAGATCAATGGCCTTCTCCTTGGATTTAAACCACTTTCCAATGGCGATCTCCACTTCAGCCATTTCGACGCCTAACAGCTCGGCCACACTTCCAACATAGACGACGTTCGCGATCAGCTTTCGCAGTCTGGCATCGCGCAAAACCTCACCCGCCAGAGTGGAGAATGGAATCGGATAGAAGATCAAATCATCTCGAATCTCCGACAGATTCAATTTTTCTTCGTACAGGACCACTCGA
>JAUXKG010000305.1 GCA_030624355.1 Acidobacteriota bacterium | reverse complement strand
GCTTGAAGGCGATGGAACCGGGCACAATCTCCAACCGGCAAATCGAGGCAGCTCGTATTGCCATCACGCGTCATGCCAAGCGCGGTGGCAAACTGTGGATTCGGATTTTTCCCGACAAGCCCACCACCAAGAAACCTGCGGAGACCCGCATGGGGAAGGGAAAGGGATCTCCCGAAGGATGGGTTGCGATCGTTCGTCCGGGAAGAATTCTCTATGAAGTGGAGGGCTTGTCGGAAGAAGTGGCCCGTGAGGCGCTTCGACTGGCCGCCCAAAAACTGTCGATCAAGACTAAATTTGTCACCCGGTATGGAAGATGATGAAGGCTTCTAAATTGAGAGAAATGTCTGTTGAGGAGTTGAAGGACGAAGTATCCACTCTCTCTGAGCAGCTGTTCAAATTGCGGTTTCAACGGGCAACAGGGCAGTTGGACAACGTCATGAAGTTTCGCCAGGTCCGGAAAAATCTGGCCCGAGTGAAGACCGTGCTGACTGAGAAAGGTGTCAGGAACTAGAAGTTACAGGCCAGTACCGGTTTGCTGTGAGTCGGACCTTGGAGATCAGCTGGATAGGGGGCGATGTAGAAAATATGGAACAGCAGGTGGGTGAAAATAAACGAAAGATAAAAGTGGGCCGTGTAGTGTCCAGTGCCATGGAGAAGTCTGTAGTGGTAGCCGTCGATCGCTTGTTTCAGCACCCTTTCTATGGCAAGACCATTCGGCGCACTCACAAGTTCATGGCCCATGATGAGAGCAATGAATGTCGTGTGGGCGATAAGGTCAAGATCGAAGAAACCCGTCCGCTGAGCAAGAGAAAACACTGGACGGTGGCGGAAATCATCGAGAAGGCTAAGGACTAGAGATATGATCCAGATGGGTACTAAGTTGGTGGTAGCCGACAACTCCGGGGCTCGCAAAGTTTGCTGTATTCTGCCGGTAGGAGGGGGCACTGGTCGCTTCGCCGGATTGGGAGATGTTATCACCGCTTCTGTAAAAGAGGCTACTCCCGATGGAGCTGTTAAGAAGGGTGAGGTGGTTAAAGCGGTTATTGTCCGGCTGCGCAAGGAGACACGACGTCGAGACGGTTCCTATATTCGCTTTGATGAAAACGCTGCGGTTTTGATCGATGCCCAGAAGGAACCTCTGGGCACTCGTGTGTTCGGCCCAGTCGCTCGAGAGCTTCGTGAGAAGCAGTTCATGAAGATCGTTTCTCTGGCTCCGGAGGTATTGTAGTGAGCAGTCTCCGAACAGGGGAGAGTGGCTGAGATGTTGCATGTGAAGAAAGACGATGAGGTCCTGGTTCTAGCGGGCAAAGACCGGGGAAAGAGTGGCAGAGTATTGCGGGTTTTCCCCACCAAGAAGCGGGCGGTGGTGGAAAACATAAACATGCTTCGAAAGCACACTCGACCCAATCCGCAGAAGAACATCAAGGGTGGAGTTGTGGAAAGGGAGTCGCCCATCCATCTGGCTAATCTGATGGTGATTTGCCGTGAATGTGGGAAGCCCACCCGAGTCAGCTATAGTCTGCTTTCCGATGGGAAAAAGGTACGAACCTGCAGGAAATGCAACGGAACTATCGACAAGTAGGGTCTGAGGTGAGCGAGAGTACGCGCATATGACAAGGTTAAAGGAAAAATACAAGCAGGAGGTCGGCCCCGCACTGATGAAAGAGTTTGGCTACGGCAATGTTATGGCTGTTCCCAAGGTTGCCAAGGTGATCCTGAACATGGGTGTGGGTGAGGCGATCCAGAACATCAAATTGCTGGATGCGGGCTCGGAGGAGTTGACCGCTATCGCGGGCCAGAAACCAGTTGTACGGCGTGCCAAAAAGGCGATTGCTGCCTTCAAATTACGTGAAGGAATGCCCATTGGTGTGATGGTGACCCTGCGGGGTGATCGAATGTATGAGTTCCTGGATCGATTTCTCAACATCGCGCTGCCAAGGGTCCGCGATTTTCGTGGGGTGTCCCTTCGCTCTTTTGACGGCAGAGGAAACTACACCATAGGTTTAAAGGATCAGTTGATCTTTCCCGAGATCGATCTGGGAAAAACCGGCCAGATGAGGGGCATGAACGTGACAATTGTGACCACGGCCAAGAGGGATGAAGAAGGCCGGTTTCTTTTAGCCGGGCTGGGGATGCCTTTTGCCAAGCGAGACGAACGTCCGGTAATGTTGGTCTAAGGTAGAGATATGGCGAAAAAAGCACTGATTGCAAAGCAAAAACAGAAACCGAAATTTTCGGTACGCGGTTACTCACGCTGCCAGCGTTGTGGCAGGGCAAGAGCTGTTTACCGCAAGTTTGAGCTGTGCCGCATCTGTTTTCGAGAATTGGCTCTTCGAGGTGAAATCCCAGGGGTGATGAAGGCCAGCTGGTAGAAGCTGTTCGGTCGAACAGCTCACTTGCGGGGACCTGAATATTTGGCGGTGCAAGGAGAGAACTAAATATGTCTATGACAGACCCGATCGCGGACCTGCTAACTCGAATTCGTAATGCCTTGATGGCACATCACGACACAGTCGAGATGCCCTACTCGAAGATCAAGGTGGCAATTGTCAAGATTCTTGAGCAGGAAGGCTTTATCGGTGGACAGCATGTGGTGGAAACGGGGCCCTTTCCCACTGTAAAGGTGGAGCTGAAATATGATGCCGATAGTGTTCCGGCCATTCGCTCCCTCAAGAGAACAAGTAAGCCAGGTTGTCGTGTTTATGCCGGAAGGGATGAAATTCCGCTTGTACTGGGAGGGATGGGGATCAACATTCTCTCGACCTCCAGTGGGGTTATGACGGGCAGGAAGGCTCGAGAGCAAGGAATCGGCGGTGAAGTTCTTTGCGAAGTCTATTGAGACTGGAGCTGAATAGGTAATCAGGACGATCGGCCGCGGGACTGTCGGTGGTGCCGACGGCCGATTGAGGTGGACATGTCACGAGTTGGAAGAAGAGAGATTCCGATACCTGAGGGGGTCAAGGTCACCGTCGATCAGGCTAGGGTACAGGTCAGTGGACCGCTGGGCAGTTTGGAGGTTCGCTTGCCTGCCAGAATCCAGGCCGAACTGTCGGATGGTGTTTTGCGGGCTGTTCCGGAGATCGATGAGGCGTCAGTGAGAGCTCTGCACGGTTTAACCCGCTCCCTTCTGGCAAACGCGGTCATAGGTGTCAGTGAGGGATTCGAGAAGACATTGCATGTAGTGGGTATTGGATATCGAGCCGAAGTAAAAGGGAAATTTCTGAATCTGAGCTTGGGCTTCTCGCATGTCATCGCCTTTCCGATCCCGGAAGGGATTGAGATCAATGTGGAGCGGGCTCAGAGCACAATTTCCAATTACGCCAGGACAATTATCATTAAGGGGAGAGACAAACAGAGGGTTGGGCAGATTGCGGCTGATATACGGTCCTTGCGGCCCCCTGATTGCTACAAGGGAAAAGGTGTCCGCTACGCTGGCGAAGTTGTGCGGATGAAAGTGGGTAAGAAGGGGGCCTAGCGGTGAAGAAATCGAGAAGCGCAAGGAGAGTCGGCCGGCACTGGAGCATTCGAACCCAAATTCAAGGCACAGAGCAACGGCCTCGACTGTGTGTCTTCCGCAGTTTGAGTCACATGTATGCGCAGTTGATTGACGACAGTGAAGGGAAAATTTTGTTGGCCGTTTCGACGCTCAAATTGAACGGCAAGAAGGCAGGGAATGGCGGAAATGTGGCAGCCGCGGAAAAGGTCGGTCAACTAATCGCCGAAGGAGCCCGTGAAAAAGGATTCGAAACCGTCGTCTTCGATCGAGGTGGATATCTTTATCACGGCCGGGTGAAGGCTCTAGCCGAAGCCGCTCGTAAAGGAGGCCTCAAATTTTGAGGAGATTCTATGGTTGATACAACACAAGGTGAACTTGTAGATCAAGTGGTGTCCATCAACCGGGTCACCAAAGTGGTCAAGGGAGGCAAGAACCTGAGTTTTAGTGCGTTGGTTGTGGTTGGAGACCAGCAGGGACGTGTCGGGTACGGAATGGGTAAAGCCAAGGAAGTTCCATCAGCGATCCGTAAAGGGATTGACAAGGCTCGCAGGAATCTGATCGAGGTTCCCATGAAGGGTACAACCATTCCCCACGAAGTCCTGGGTGTTTTTGGTTCAGGTCAGGTGGTTCTGAAGCCTGCTCAAGAGGGAACAGGAGTCATTGCGGGAGGGCCGGTGCG
>JAUXKG010000061.1 GCA_030624355.1 Acidobacteriota bacterium | reverse complement strand
TCGAACGTTATCACGCTTCTCTATGACCCTTTCTGGACTCACATTAGCCCGGGTTGACACCTAATTCGGACTAGCCCGGTTTATGCATAATTCGGACTAAAAGGGATACTTCTTTTCACCCAGCTGAATTGTAATCCATTTCGGTTCCGTCATTTCGTGCCAGGACCAGCCGGCCAGACCTTCCCGACCGAATCCGCTGTCTTTGACACCGCCGAAAGGAGTGGTGGGTTCGGTGTAGATGGTGGCATCGTTAATGTGCACCATTCCTGCCTCGATCTTGCGGGCCATCGCCAGTCCCTTCTCCACATCACGAGTGAAAATGGCGGCCGCCAGCCCGTAGCGGCTGTTGTTGGCCAGAGCCAGAGCGTCCTCGGCATCCTTGGCCCGAATCACCGGTGCCACCGGTCCGAATGTCTCCTCCTGAAAGAGGCTCATAGATGGCTCAACGTCGGCCACCACGGTGGGCGGGTAAAAGGGCGGGTTGGGCTCGCCGCCACACAACAGCCTGGCCCCGGCATCAACGGCTTCCGTCACCAGTTTGTGCACGCTTTGCAGCTGACCCTCATTGATCATGGGCCCCAGTTGGGTCTCTGGCAGCCGGGGATCCCCCACCTTCAGGGCAGAGGCCTTCTTTACCAGACGTTCCAGCAGTTCGTCATACAGGGGCTCCTCGACGATCACTCGATCCACCGACATACAGTTTTGTCCCTGATGATGGAAGGCGGCAAAGGTCACGGCCTGAACGGCATAGTCCAGATCAGCGTCCTTCAGGATGATGGCCGGGTTTTTCCCACCCAGCTCCAGAGCGAACCTTTTCAAATGGGAAGCGGCTATGCCCGCCAGATACTTGCCGGTGACGGTCTCCCCCGTGAAGGTAATGGTCTTAACGGCCGGGTGGCTGGCAAACAAGTCTCCCATCGACTTCCCGGGACCCGCAATCACGTTCAGGACGCCTTCCGGCAGGCCGGCATCGTGAAAGAGGCGCCCCAGCATCAAGCCGACCACAGGCGTGGCACTGGCCGGCTTCAACACCACCGTATTCCCGGTGGCCAGAGCCAGCACCACCTTCTTGAGGGACAAGCCCAGAGGCACGTTCCATGGTGTGATAGCGACCACAACTCCCACCGGTTGCCGTATGCTGAAGGAGCATTTCCCGCTGGGGGTGGTATCCCCTTCTATACGCCGGGGTTCTCCGGCTGCGGCGCGCAGGAAATCGACAGATTTAATCACCTCCCCCTTGGCCTTGGCCACGGTGGAGCCTGATTCATCAATCAGGGTTTCGACAAATTCGTTCATTTGCTGCTCAAGCAGAGCTGCGGCCTGCCACAAGACCTTTTCCCGTCCGGCCGCCGGAATCGCCTGCCATTTGGAGGTAGCAGCCTGTGCCGCTTCGATGGCCGCTTCGGCGTCTTCCACCCCCGCCTTGGCCACCTTGGCGAAAAGCTCTCCAGTGGTCGGATTAAAATCATCAAAGGTCTCTTTGGATGCTGACGGGCGGTTCTCTCCGTTAATAAAAAGATCCTCTTGGCGAGGGATTGATTGGGTGGCCTGCTCAGGCGCTTTTATGGTCATGGTCGTTCATCCTCCTTAATTGATTCCGTTTCCCTTTGTTCTGATCTTGTCAAATCTTGTCCCTGACACTGTCAAAACATTGATTCATCCGGTCCACCCACTCCTCCTGCCGGAGTTGACCCTCAATCAGATTCTCGGTGGTCAACAGGATCTGGCGAAGAATATCCATTTCCTCACTGCTGACCTGGTCGTTCCAAATCTCACCGATTACCTTCAAAAGATCTTCGGCAGTCAGCTTCCTGTCGGTGGGAGCCAGATTATAGTCGGCCAGCCGGTCAAGCCACAAATTGATCTCATGGTCACTGGACTCGGCCGATCCCATTGATTCTCCGATCAACTGGCTTCTGTGTTGCCATCCACCACCGGTTCAGGAGCGGTTCTCTCGATACCGAATCGGCGATAGTCCACAAGATAGCGAGGGTAAGTCGTCAGAAACTTGCGGCCTTGAATCTTGAGCACCAGGCGGCGAAGCTCCGGGGTGGAGGCGTATTTCGTGACGATCTTCACACCCACTCCGATGTGGCGTATTTCATCCGGGGCGATCTCATCCACGAACAACTGTTGGGTCTCCTCGTCGAGCACACGAAAAAGGACCGACCTGCTGGTGGTGTTTTCGTTCACGATCACCTCACCGGTGCACTGCAGAGCCGCCGCAATCTCCAAGGGGCTTTCGCTGTCGACCATCTTTTCAGGAGCGTTGGCCACTATCTCCGGTTCCGGAACATAGCGCTCTATTTTGGCACTCCCCCCCAGGGCCGCTGCCCGCCTGCTCAAGAGCCGCTGATGCTTGACTTCATCGATAATCTGCTGCGAGAGGAGAAGCTTGATTCCAAAGTCCTCGTTGGGCAGCAACACGAGCTGCTTGGCCGGAACCGGCACCCCGAACCACCATTCCATCCAGGCGTGACGCTCGGCCCACTTTATGCGTACCTGTTGCATTTCATCAGGATCCAGTTCCGTGATCGTGTACTTCTCAGGATCGATTACATCCCAGGCCCACAGCTTTGCTCGCTCCACCACCGCATCTGCAAATTCTCGCCCACTCATCTCCATGAGTTGATCATCGGACAGACCCGAGTAGTCGGGTAGCAGGGTCGCTTTCTGTGTCGTTTCCTCAGTCATAACTGGAACAATATCACACCTTAAGCCATGCTCACCAGCCGGGACAAACCTCCCTCACATTCCAAAACTGCGGAGCTCCGAGGGGTAAAATCGATACCAGAAAACAGCCTGGCCGACCTCAGCCTGCAGTCCAGGTACCGGTCCTCGATGGTGTTATAATCCGTCTCCAGGTGAGCAGTCGAGACCAGCACCCACAACATCAGCACGGGGAACCGCAAGAAACCGACAGTCGTCTGGTCCGGCTGGGCCTGGTTCAGATGCGCTGCACCAGCGATCCAGATCAAAATCTTGAGAAGGGAGTGGCTCAGATCCGTCAGGCTGCCTCCCAGGGTGCTCAGATTATCTGCCTGCAGGAGCTGTTTCGCTCTCACTACTTCTGCCAGAAGGAAGACGTTGCTTTCTTCGACCTTGCTGAACCGGTTCCCGGAGCCACCACACAGGTCCTGAGCCAGCTGGCAGCCGAGCTGCAAGTGGTCATCGTGGCCTCGCTCTTTGAGAAACGCACGGCCGGCATCTACCACAACACGGCGGTGGTGATTGATCACGAAGGGAAACTGCTGGGCAAGTATCGAAAAATGCACATCCCGGATGATCCCCTCTACTATGAGAAATTCTATTTCACTCCGGGAGACCTCGGCTTTCGCTGCTACCCGACGGCCCATGGCCAAGTAGGAGTCCTGGTCTGCTGGGATCAATGGTTTCCCGAAGCGGCCCGCCTCACCGCACTGGAAGGAGCCCAATTTCTCTTCTATCCCACCGCCATTGCCTGGCAACAGGGCGAGTCGGAGGAGAACAATCAGGCTCAACTGGCCGCCTGGGAAACCGTTCAGCGAGGACACGCCATAGCCAACGGCGTTTTCTTGGCGGCAGTGAACCGCGTAGGCCAGGAAGGAGAATTGACTTTCTGGGGACACTCCTTTGTCTGTGATCCGCTGGGAAGGATTCTGGGCAGAGCCTCCACCGATGGAGAAGAGATTCTGATCGTAGATTGCGACCTGGAAGCAATCGAAGCCACCCGGCGCAGCTGGCCTTTCCTGAGAGATCGACGTATTGAATCATACCAGGGACTCTTGCTGCGTTTTGGCCCCTCCGACGTGAAAGATGAGTGACCGATGTCCCGCCGCTCTGGGTTATCGGATGCCTCCCGAATGGTACCCTCACCACTCCACTTGGTTGGCCTGGCCCAAGGATCCCGCCACCTGGCCCGACCGAGTTCCCCAAGTCCAAGAGATCTACCTGCGGCTCATTTCATTGTTGGCAGCCCGGGAAACAGTGGATCTGCTGGTGGACGACGAGCCAACCCAAGAAACTATTCGTCACCAGCTTCTGGACCGGAACGTGCCCCTCGAACAGGTTCGATTCCATCTGATTCCAACGGTCGATTCCTGGATTCGCGACTACGGTCCCAATTTTCTGCTGCGCCCAATCCGAGGAAAAGAGTTGCTGGCCTTTAACCACTGGATATTCAACGCCTGGGGCGAGAAATACAAAGAGCTCAAACAGGACGCACGGATTCCTGCAAGGCTGGTGGCGATTCTGGAAGTTCCGCGCTTTACGCCGCCACTGGTACTGGAGGGGGGGGGCATCGACGTCAATGGCGAGGGGGTCTGTTTGACTACTGAATCGTGTCTGCTCAATCCCAACCGCAATCCCGATTGCTCACGACCGGAGGTTGAGCAATACCTGAAGGATTTTCTGGGAGTCGATCAAGTCATCTGGCTGGGGGAAGGGATAGCAGGTGGCGACACCGACGGTCATGTGGACGAGCTGGCAAGGTTCGTGAATCCCAACACCATCGTCTGCACTCTTGAGGAGGATCCTGCCGATGAGAACTACGCCTCACTGCGGGACAACTACCAACGTCTGCAGAAAGCTCGCGACCCGAAGGGCCACCCCTTCGAGGTTGTTTCCCTTCCCATGCCCAAAGCGGTGCGAACACCCCTGAGGCGCCTTCCCGCCAGCTATGCCAATTTTTACATCGCCAACGGAGTGGTTCTGGTTCCCACCTTCGGTCAGCCTCAAGACCGCACCGCCGTAGAGATCCTGCAGAGGTTCTTCTGCGATCGGGAGGTCATTGGAGTCCACTGCCTGGACATGCTCTGGGGTCTGGGAACCCTTCACTGCGTCACCCAGCAGCAGCCCGCCACTACTTAAAAGAAGGAAAGCGACAGAGTAGACTGTCCCCTTTTTAATTCAATCCAGGAACATCAGGGCTACGCACTCACCTTCCACCACAAAGAAGTCTGATGATTCGACGGTCACGTCAGTGTCTTCCACATCTGCAGAGTGGGCTTTGACTTGAAAACTAGGTCGGCTGACGGAGGAAATCCTGGCGATGACAACCAATCCAGCAGAAGACAAGAGGTTTCCTCCTCTCCTTCGTCTTAGAACCTTGTCAACCACACCCTGATCACCTTCCAAGACAAGCCGAAGATGTCGAGTGTCGCAGTCTCCAAACTCTGTGTTGAACTGGAGTAAATAGCTGTCGCCCCGCTTCTCAATATCTTCAATGAAGGCTAAGAATAACAGGGGACGACCATCTGTATCCAGAAGCGATTTCTTGATTTCAAATGTGTAAATTTCATCCGCTGAAAGATGGCTAAAGCTGTCCTGCCAGTTGGCCACTGCGTTGTACAGAGAGGCAAACTCTGCAATCAATCGCGGAACCTTTAAATCCATGATAGTGACAGGACCTCATCGTGACCGGGAGAATTGAGTGCCACAGATCTGCAAACTGGACGGCTACTGCTGGGGCGAGGTCCGAATCTTCTTGATTTCCTTCTCCATTCTCCGATTCAGACGTCTCTTTTCGTCGCTCAAATGCAGGTTCAGTTTCTCCACTTCCTCATAGTTAACCGCCTCGAGCGCCTTCCTCATCTGCGATTGAGAATTAATCTCAATCTCGGCGATCCGTGACTGGTACTTGGTTCGAATTTCAGCAATGGCCTGTTTCTGTTCCTCAGACAGTTTCTCGACCGCCATGTCGTCACGCCCTTCCAGCTTTTCCAGAGCAAGTTCCCAGGCCGACTTTAAATCGTCACTCATTTTTCCTCTCAGCTAGTCCGGATCCTGCGCCTACGAATCGTAGATAGTGTCGTCGAACGTATGACCCGCGGGAATCATGGGCAGCACGTGCTCCGTGTAAGGGACGATCACGTCCAGCACATAGGCCCTGTCACAGGCCAACATTTCATCCAGGGCTTCAGAGACCTCCTGCTTCCTGGTAATGCGGCGCGCCTCGACTCCGAATCCTTGGGCCACTTTCACAAAGTCAGGATAGGGGCTCTTAAGATCATGTGGATCTCCGATAAAGGTGTGGGCCCGGTTGCCGGAGTAGAACCGGTCCTCCCACTGAACCACCATGCCCAGATGCTGGTTGTTCAGGATAAGCGCCTTCGCCGCGATATCTTCCGTATGGGCGGTCGCCAGCTCCTGAATGTTCATCACGAAACTACCATCCCCATCCACGTCAATGACCGGCCAGTCCGGACATCCCAGTTTGGCTCCCAGTGCAGCCGGATAACCAAAGCCCATGGCCCCCAACCCGGCCGAGGTCAACAGAGTTCGTGGGTAAAGAAACCTGAAGTACTGAGCGGCCCACATCTGGTGCTGTCCCACTCCAGTTGTGATAATGGCCCGGCCTTTGGTTTTCTCAGAGAGCTGTTGCAAAATGTACTGGGGCATGATCTGGTCGCCTTCACTCCGATACTGAAAGGGCTTCTCCTTTTTCACCCGATTCAGCTCCTCGACCCATTGCGAATAATCATCCCGACCCAGATCCATCTCATTGAGCTTTTTCAGCACATAGCGAACATCACTGGTGACTGGAACATTGGCCGTCTTGATCTTGTTTATCTCTGAAGCATCGACGTCCACATGGACAATTTTCCCGTGCTTGGCGAAGGCCTCCACCTTACCCGTCACTCGATCATCAAAGCGCACCCCCAGCGCCAATAGGAGATCCGCATGGTTCACTGCGTAATTGGCGTAAACGGCTCCATGCATCCCCAGCATGTCAAAACAGAGAGGATGGTCGGCGGGAAAGGCTCCCAGGCCCAAGACGGTCATCACGATGGGGATTCCTGTCTTTTCCACAAACTCTGCCAGTTCCTGCGAGGCATTGGCGCAGATCGTACCGTTTCCGGCATAAATGATCGGCTTCTTGGACTCACGAATGGCACTGGCAATCTCCTTCAGCTCCCGAACCCGTGCTTCTATACGGGGTCGATAGCTGCGCAGATGGACCTCGGAAGGCCACTCGGGAACACACTCAGACTGTTGGACGTCCTTCGGAATATCAATCACCACCGGGCCAGGTCTTCCCGTGGAGGCAATATGGAACGCTTCCTTGATAATTCGCGGCAACTCTTCCACTCGCTGAACCAGGTAGTTGTGTTTGGTCACCGGACGGCTCACTCCCACTATCTCGGTCTCCTGGAAGGCATCTTCTCCGATCATCGCCTGGGGTACCTGACCTGTGATCGCTACAATGGGAACCGAATCCATCTTGGCATCCACAATGCCGGTCATCAGGTTGGTGGCTCCCGGACCCGATGTAGCCAGAACCACGCCCACCCTACCGGTAGCCTTGGCATATCCTTCAGCAGCGAAAACGGCTCCCTGCTCATGGCGGGGTAACACCACACGAAGATTGGCTCCTTCACCGACGCGAGTCAAAGCCTGATGAATCTCCATCGAAGCTCCGCCCGGATATCCGAAAATGACCTCCACACCTTCGCGTATCAGGCCTTCGACAACGATGTCGGATCCCTTCTGAGACTGTACTTTCTTTTCCACAGTAGCCGTCATGAAATCTGCCACCTCGCAAAAAACCAGCTTAGCAATTCTAGCCACTCAGGCTGCCAAGATCAAACCTGTCGAGTGAAGGCAAAAGCCTCTCCCGATCTGTCTGGGAGCCCCTTCTGTGCTACTCTCTGGCCTGTGATCGAACCCACCCCCAGTCCATCGTTGCCGGAACTGCAGAGCGACGTTTCACTGGCCGAGTTGAGCACCCTGAAGGTTGGAGGAGTGGGCCGATGGTTTGTACAGGTTCGGGAGGTGGAGCACCTGCAACAGGTCTGGACCTGGGCCCGGCAGCAACCGATTGCCATCCTCTACTTGGGTGACGGCAGCAACATCCTTTTTTCTGATCACGGCTTTCCCGGTCTGATGATCCGGAACGGGTTCAAAGGCAGAGACCGAAGCGGGGAGGAGGAAGTGGAGGTGGGGGCTGCAGAAAGTCTGGAGGAGGTGATCGTCTGGTTGAACCATCTCGGTCTGCAGGGCATGGAACGCATGTTTGGAATTCCGGGAACGATAGGGGGAGCTCTGGTTGGCAATGCCGGGGCTTATGGTCAGGAGATTGGCGATAGAGTGGTCGACATCAACGTCTGGATGGATGGTGAAGTTCAAGTGTTTCCAGCCTCCGCTTTTGACTTCCGCTACCGCTGCAGCGCTTTCAAAGAACACCCCGACTGGTTTATCCTGAAATGCAGACTGCGTCTGAGCAAGTGTTCCGAAGACTTACAGGAAATCTCGAACGAAATTCTGTCCAGGCGTCTGGTAAAATACCCTACCGACCTGAGGTGCCCGGGCAGCTTTTTTAAGAACGTTGTTCTGGACGAGTTGTCAAAAGAGACGGCGGTCCGGGTTCCGGACGATTTCATCATGTTCGGAAAGGTTCCGGCGGGAAAGCTCTTGGAAACCGTAGGCGCCAATGGGGTCAGAAGAGGAGATGCTCAATTTGCCGATTATCATGGCAATCTGATGATCAATCTGGGCCAAGCCAGCAGTCGGGACATCCTCGAACTGGCCAACAAGTACGCCGGTCGAGTGTTTGACCGATTCGGAATCCAACTGCAGCCGGAGGTTGTGATTGTTGACGATGGCCAGTGGCCTCATCTGCAGACTGGCGCATCCATGTTCCGAAAGCATGAATAACGACAGGTGACCTGAAAGAATGTTGGGCAAAAAGTTTATTATTTCTGGCCGCCGCAAGTTATCCGGCGAGTACGTAGTCCAGGGAAACAAGAACGCCGCCTTGCCCCTCATTTCAGCCTGCCTTTTGACCCGATCCGCTTTTCACCTTCACAACGTTCCGCGGATCGCCGATGTAGATCGTCTTCTCCAGCTTCTCCAGGAACTCAACGTCCACTTCGAATGGCACGATCGAACTCTGTTGCTCGACTCCAGTCACTTCGAAGCGGCAGAGCTTCCGGCCCAGCTGGTCGAAAAGTTACGTGGCTCGATTCTTCTGCTTGGAGGGTTGGCTCCTCTACTGGATCAGCTCTCCAGCGCGCTGCCCGGAGGGTGTCCCATCGGTCGCCGTTCCTTTGATGTGCACTGGGACGTCTTTCGCTCAGCCGGATTTTCCGTCCTCCCGGAAGCCAACGGGATCAGACTGGAACGCACCGAAAAAGTAGAGATCCCGAGAGTGTATCTGGAGGAGAGTTCGGTCACAGCCACTGAGAATGCACTCATTCTCTTTTCGGCACTGGGCCAGGGAATCATCGAAAATCCAGCGCGTGAGCCACATGTTCTGACCCTGGTCGAGTTTCTTCGGCAACTTGGCGTAGAGATTGAACTTCACCCTCTGTACTACCGTGTCCATTCGGCCGCCACTCCGCAGACGGGCGAGATCGAATTTCGGATCCCTGCCGATTACATCGATGCCGGGACTGTCGCCATCGCTGCGGCAGTCACGGGTGGAGAGGTCCAACTGACTGGAATCAGGAACGAAGACTTCGCACCAATTCAAAATATTTTTGAACGCTTTGGCCTTGGCTTCGAGTCAATCGGTTCCGACGCTCTCAAGGTGAGTGCTGGTGACCTTGCCAACCCCTCCAAGGTGACTGCCGGACTGTGGCCCTCCTTTCCTACTGACTTGGTGAGTCTGGCCATTGTTCTGGCCACCCAGGG
>JAUXKG010000442.1 GCA_030624355.1 Acidobacteriota bacterium | reverse complement strand
GGGCAGCCACTCCAGCCCTCTGGGTGAAGGCCGCTGTGCAGGAATTGGAGTTGATCATCAACTTCTCCACCTGCCTGGCAAGCTCGGGGTGCATCACGCCGTAGCCCAATCGCCAACCCGTCATGGCATATGTTTTTGAGAAACCATCCAATATGATGGTGCGCTCCTTCATCCCAGGAAACGAGGCGATACTCTGGTGCTGGCCCTGGTAGAGGATGTGGCTGTAAATCTCGTCTGAGAGAACGACCACCTCCCTTTCCACCAAAGCCTCCGCCAGCTGGCCCAGATCGTCCGGCGAAAGCACCGATCCGGTGGGATTACTGGGCGAGTTCAAAATGACGACGCGAGTCTGGGGAGTCAAAGCCTGGAGGAGTTCCTGCACATCCAATCTGAAATCCAGTTGCTCGCGCAGCGGAATCGGCACCGCCCGCGCCCCGGCATACTCGATCATCGATTGGTAAATCGGAAATCCCGGATTGGGATAGATCACTTCGTCGCCGCTCTCCACCAGAGCCAGCAGACTGAAAAAGATAATTGGCTTGGCTCCGGGAGTGACAACCACCTGGGCCGGGTCCACCGGAATTCCGCGACTGATCGAGATCTCCTTGGCAATAGCTTGGCGCAGTTCCGGTATTCCCGAAGCAGGTGTGTAGTGATGGTATCCCTCCTGCAGAGCTTGAATTGCGGCTTCCACGATATGGCCCGCCGTATCAAAGTCCGGTTCTCCGATCTCCAGGTGGACAATGTCTTTCCCCTGAGCTTCCAGGGCTTTGGCCTGGGCCAGGACTTCAAAGGCCGTCTCTGTTCCCAATCGTGACATGCGAGAGGCAAGATGCATTAACACTAATTATGGCCCGGCGGAATCTCATGGTCAACAGTCAGTATTCCTGGAGTTTCCCTGTTTTTCTGGTCGAACACGACATGAGGATGGTGATGGCGGTGTCGGACCGCGTGGCCGTCCTGAACCAGGGGAAAATCATTGCCCAGGGAACGCCCGAGGAGATTCAGCGAAATCCCGAGGTCATTCGCGCCTATCTTGGGTACGGGGTGAAACGTGCTTGAGATTGAAGGTCTGGTTTGCCTCTACGGTAAGGTGAGGGCGGTAGACGAACTCTCCCTGCGGGTGAAAAAGGGTGAGCTGGTCTCCCTCATCGGCGCCAACGGCACAGGTAAGACGAGTACTCTGAGAGCAATCTCCGGTCTTCTGAGACCTGCGGCAGGGCGCATCGTTTTTCAAGGCGAAGAAATCCAAAATGCCTCGGCCCGCTCGATCCTCTCGCGAGGCATCGCCCATTGCCCCGAAGGTCGGCACATCTTTCCCTATTTGTCGGTGCAGGAGAACCTCGACATGGGCGCCTATCTTCGTCGCAATGTTGAGGGCGTGGCTGGGGATCTGCGGAAAATCTTTGACCGCTTTCCTGTTTTGGAGGAGCGCCGCCGGAAAATGGCCGGCACGCTTTCGGGGGGGGAGCAGCAGATGCTCGCCATCGGGCGGACTCTGATGTCAGGTCCGAGGTTGATTCTTTTTGACGAGCCCTCATTGGGATTGGCTCCGAACCTAGTGGAGACGACCTTTGATATTATTCGCGAGATCCGTGATCAAGGGGTCACGGTCCTGATGGTGGAGCAGAATGCTTACGCGGTCCTGGAGATGGCGGACCGAGCATATCTTCTGGAGTCTGGAAAGGTTGCGCTGGAGGGAACTGGCCAGGAATTGCTCAACAATCCCCACATAAAGGACGTCTACTTGGGCGGGTGAGGAGAGGCCAGGCCCAGTTTGCCACAGAACCTTGGTTGTAATAACCTTCCGGTGGACTATTTGCTGGCACGCATTACGGGTTTCTCAACCAAATTTTCCGGGAGTTGTCATGAAAAAGTATCGGGTTTTTGCAACCTGTGACATTGGAAGCGAGGCTCTCCACCGGTTGATTGAACAAGGATACGGGTTAGAGGTCTACGACCAGGTGGAGCCACCCCCGAAGGCTCTCATCGTGGAAAAGGTCGCCTCCGGCATTGATGCTCTCATCACAACCCTTCGGGACGAGATCGATGAAGAAGTCTTTCAAGCAGGTAAAGATAAGCTGCGGGTCATTGCTCAGGACGACGTTGGATTCGACAATATTGATCGGGAGACAGCCAACCGATATCAGATACCCTTTACCCATACCTCCGAGGTACTGACAGAGGCCACGGCCGAGTTTGCTTTTTTCATCCTGGGCTGCCTCTCGCGAAAGCTTTATTCCAGCGAAAGGCTGGTGCGCGAGAACAAGTGGGAAACCTGGCATCCCTATGCACCCATCCTGGGGGATGAGGTCACGGGTAAGACGGTGGCCGTCATGGGAACTGGGCGAATCGGCAAGGCTTTCGCACTCAAGTGCACGGGACTGGGGATGGACATTCTTTGCCACGATGCAGTGGTGGAGGATCACGAATTTGTAGCTTCCGTACAGAAGCTTTTCGACCTCAAGCTCGAGTCAGGGCTGTCCCCGAACCACAGCACTATCCGCTATGTTGGATTCCAAGAGGCATTGCAGAAGGCCGACTATGTCAGTTTACATGTGCCCCTAACCCCGGAGACTCATCCCCTCATTGAGAGCCGTGCCTTGGATTTGATGAAGCCTACGGCTTACCTGATCAACACTTCCCGCGGCCCTGGGGTGGATGAACTGGCTCTTTACCTCGCGCTGAAGGAGAACAAGATAGCCGGCGCGGCACTGGATGTCTTCGAGAAGGAGCCGCTGCCTGAAGATTCCCTTCTGCGAGATCCAGAGCTGGAGGATCGATTAAGGTTGTTTCATCATTTTGCCAGCGGCGGACGCCAGACGCGCCTCTCCCCCGATCCGGAAGTGGGG
>JAUXKG010000459.1 GCA_030624355.1 Acidobacteriota bacterium | reverse complement strand
CTGAGCCGGGTGGCAGCCCAGCTGTCCCTACCTTTCTTTCACTGGTCCATTACCCGCGGTCTGGTACGTTTTCCCGGCAAGACGAGCCTCTACAAGACTGAAGACGTCGCCATACTCCTGAAGACGCTGGAAGAAATGAACGAAGGAATGTTTCTGCTTAAGGATTTTGGGACATTCCTGGAGAACCCGGTAGTGGCCCGCGGGTTTCGGGAACTGGCTCAGAAGTTTGTTCAAAAGCCTTCGGCTATCGTTCTCACGGGAGACGCCGTTCATCTTCCGGCCGACATCGAACACGGCGTGGTGCATTATCAGTTCAAGCTCCCGGGACGAGAAGAGTTGCGAACGGTCGTAGATACACTCTTGAAGTCCTTGAAAAGTCGCAAAGGTGTCGAGGTCCGGCTCTCCGTGAAGGACATGGACGAGCTGCTGCGGGCTCTGAAAGGACTGACTCTGAATCAGGCGAGGCAAACCGTTGCCTATGCGGCACTGGAGGACGGCAGGCTGCTGGCCGAGGATCTGGGAGACATTCTCCAGCGCAAGGCCCGGACGATTCAGGAGGGAGGGTTGCTGGAGTACTTCCCAGTGGAGGACAATCGGTTTCATCTGGGAGGGTTTGATCGGCTCAAGAGCTGGTTGGAGCGGGCCCAGATCGGGTTCACTGCCGAGGCTCAGCAGCTGAATCTGCCGGCCCCTAAAGGAATCCTTCTGGTCGGCGTTCAAGGTTGCGGAAAGTCTTTGGCTGCCAAGATCATCGCCCGCCAGTGGAAGCTGCCCCTTCTCAAACTGGATGCGGGACGACTGTATGATAAGTACATCGGTGAGTCGGAAAAGAACTTCCGCCGGGCGGTGACTCTGGCTGAATCGATGGCTCCGGTTGTTCTGTGGATGGACGAAATTGAAAAGGCGATGCCCAGCGGTTCGGGAGACTCCGACGGTGGCTTGAGCAGGCGCATGTTTGGAGCGCTGTTGACCTGGCTGCAGGAAAAGCGATCGGAAGTGTTTGTTGTGGCTACCGCCAATGATCTTTCTGCCCTGCCGCCGGAGCTGTTGAGAAAAGGACGCTTTGACGAGATTTTCTTTGTGGATCTCCCCAATGACAAGGAGAGGGAGGATATTTTCAACATTCACCTCAATCTTCGAAAACAGGACCCCGGAATGTTCGATATGGCCCGGCTGGTGGCGGCGGCGGTGAGCTTCAGCGGAGCTGAGATAGAGCAGGCGGTGATTGCCTCCCTCTATAGAGCACTCCATCTCAAGCAATCTTTGGATACCGAGCTGCTGCTGAAGGAACTGGCCGAGACGGTTCCTCTGTCCGTGTCTCGGCGCGAGGACCTCCAGAGGCTCAGAGAAACGGTTCGTGACCGTTTTGTGAACGTGACCAGTTAGGAAAGGAGGGGACAGAGTAGACTGTCCCCTTTTTTCGACAAGCATATGTTTTCTGTTGCCAAATCTGATATGCTCTAGCCCATAGATATGGACAAGAATGTAATCGACATTTCGAAGATTCGCCTGCCGGACATTCCCCCCAAGATGATTCTGATCGGGCTGGGGGTCCTCCTGGCTCTGGTGATTGTAGGCGGAACCCTGTACCAGGTCCAAGCCGAGGAAGTCGCGGTGGTGACCCGCTTCGGGGCCTACGTTCGAACTGAGGATCCCGGTCTTCGGATGAAAATCCCCTTTATGGAGAGTGTTTTAAAGGTTCCGGTGCAGCGGCAGCTCAAACACGAATTCGGTTTTCGTACGACGGCACCGGCCATCAGAACCCAATATTCGGGAGCCAATTTCGGTGGTGAAGCGATCATGTTGACCGGTGATCTGAATGTGGCGGTGGTGGAGTGGATCGTACAGTACAGGGTGTCCGACCCCTATTTGTTCCTGTTCAAGGTTCGCAATCGAGAGGAGACCTTCCGGGACATGACTGAGGCCGTCATGCGGGAAGTAGTCGGAGATCGGACGGTCATCGAAGTGCTCACAGTGGGCCGCCAGGAGATCGAGAGCACGGTTCAACAGCAACTGCAGGAAATGTGCAACCAGTATGAAATCGGGATTGCCGTCGACCAGGTGGTCCTGCAGGACGTGAATCCCCCTGATCCAGTCAAACCGTCATGGGACGCGGTCAACCAGGCTCAGCAGCAGCGTGACCGGATGATCAACGAGGCCCTGGGAGAGTATAACCAGGTGATTCCTCGAGCCCGCGGTGAGGCCCAGCAGGCCATCCTTCAGGCCGAGGGATATGCCCTGGAACGGGTCAACAGGGCCCAGGGAGATGGAGCTCGGTTTAACGATCTTTACTCCGCCTATCGCCAGGCGCCTCAGGTCACCCGGCAACGGATGTATCTGGAAACGATCCAGAAGGTACTTCCCAATGTGGGTGGCAGAGTCTTTGTGGACAAGGATGCGCAGGGGATCATTCCGCTGCTTCCGCTGGAGGCCTTGGGCGGGTTGACAGGTAGCAGGTCGAACCGGAGCAATGAGCAATGACTAGGAACGGATTGATTCTCCTGGTTGTGGTGGCGGTGGCGGTGGTCTTGAGCAACGCGGCCTACACTGTCCCGGAGACCCAGCAGGTGATCATTACCCGATTCGGGGAGCCGGTGGGTGAGGCTGTGACCGAGCCCGGTCTGCATTTCCTGACACCCTTCGTTCAGAAGGCCAACTTCTTTGAAAAGCGCTTTCTGGAATGGGATGGTGACCCCAATCAGGTACCGACCAGGG
>JAUXKG010000246.1 GCA_030624355.1 Acidobacteriota bacterium | reverse complement strand
CGGATTATGCATAAGTTGTCTACTGCAGTGCCGCACTCATCCACGCTGACGGCGTTGTGCTTCCTTGGGCTCCTCGGCGTACTGCACGAGTACGCCTGCGGTACCCTTCGTTGCACGCCTTGTCATCGCGGCGCCTGCGGCCCTTCGTCACGAAAACCTATGCATAATCCGGGTTAGAGGGAATTTCAGTGGGAGACACAACCGGCCAGGGAAAAAATACTCCAACCATGCCCGGACCCAGTCTGTTGCGGGCACTGAGGCGCGGGGATCTGACGGCCCTGGGCATCAACCAACTCATCGGGAGTGGGATCTTCGTGCTCCCAGCCACCGTGGCAGCCTTGGTAGGACAGGCGGCCAGCCCCCTCGTTTGGATTGTGGCGGCTGCAATTAACGCGTTGATCATCCTTTGTTTTGCCGAAGCCGCCGGCCGGTTTCGTGAGGCGGGAGGACCTTACCTGTATGCCAGGTCCGCCTTTGGACCCCTGGCCGGCTTCCAGGTAGCCTGGATGATCTGGCTGACTCGTGTGTCGACTCAAGCTGCGGTGGCCAACGCCTTCGTCCTTTACCTGAGTTATTTCTGGTCCGGAGCAGCCGGGGGGCTTGTGCGGATGATGGTTTTGACCGCAGTCATCGGTTCTTTGGCAGGCATAAATTTTCGAGGTATTCGGTACGGCTCCTGGGTAGTGAATCTTTTCACAGTAGGCAAGCTGGTTCCCCTGACCGGCTTCATCTTACTTGGTTTCGTGCACATCGACTGGCAGCTTTTCAGGGGACTTTCTGAACCGGAGTGGAGTGGCTTCGGGCAGGCGATTCTGCTGCTCATGTTCGCCTTTGGCGGGTTTGAGCTGGTGTCCCTTCCGGCTGGTGAAGCCCGTTCACCACGACGAGATGTTCCCCGGGCTCTGTTAACCACCTTGGCGGTAGCCTCTCTCTACTATCTGCTGACCCAATTGGTGGTTGTGGGAACCTTGCCCGGACTGAGTGAGTCAAACACACCCTTAGCTGATGCCGCGGCCAGGTTCCTGGGACCCCTGGCGGGTATGTTCATGGCGGTGGGCGCTTTGATCTCAATTACGGGCACTAATGCCGGCACCATGCTGGCAGGCCCGCGGGTCACGTATGCCTTGGGGGAGAGGGGACAGTTGCCCAGCCTGTTCAGCCACATCCATTCTCGTTTTCGCACGCCCGACTTCTCCATTCTCATCTACTCAGCTGTTTCGCTGCTGCTGGCCTTGACCGGCACTTTTGTTCAAATGGCAGCTGTCAGTGCGGTGGCTCGGCTTCTGGTCTACGTGGCCACCTGCAGCGCTGTACCGGTTTTACGACAACGACAACTGGGTTCGACTCGCGATGATGAGATATTCCGAGTCCCGGGAGGTTGGATCATTCCACTGCTGGCAGTGGCTGCTTCCGCGGCGGTGATCGTGGCCGCCGACCTCTTCTCTCTGGCGGCGGGAGGGCTAGCCCTACTGTTAGGTGCAGGGATCTATTTCTATCAGCGTGGTGCCTCCGGCCCTTCGTAACGAAAACCTGTGCATAACCCCCGGGTCTGCTGGTAGGCTATGTCGGTATGGCAAAGAGACTGGAGCGAGTGGATGGGCTGATTGAAGAATATTCAGATCTGCCACTTGAGGCAATTTTCAAGGAAGACCTTCTGCGAACCGGCATCGCCTTTTCGGAAAAGGCGTTAAGAGTAGCCGCCCAATTCAAATCGAAAGCCTACTTTATTTTTTCCTTCGATTTGGTGCCTTTAGCCGATATGTCAAAACAGGAACATCTCAGGGCTCCGGAGGAGATTTGTCTGCTGGGCGGAGCCAGAAACTTTCGGCGGACCATCGTTTCAGTTCGAGTCAACCCGGCTTCTCCCTACAGGATAGACGTTTCAGATGACGGCAGAGCCTTGCTGGAGCTGGAGGGGGAGGAGATCACGGAGGTTCACTTTCAGCCGGTACCCGAGTTTTATCAACGAACCCTCTCCAACGGAAAACCGATCACAGACATTGCCCCCACCATTGAATGGGGATACTTGGTGTATTTGACAGTTTTCAGAATTTGTCAGTACTTCGGCCGAGAAGAGGAATGCCAGTTCTGCGACATCAATGAAAACTACCGTCAACAGAAGAGAAGCGGACGTTCCTATACTGGGGTCAAGACAGTGGAGGAGATCCTTGAAGCTCTGGAAATCGTCAATGAGACCGATACCGTCAGCCGGGCCTACACGATCACGGGAGGGAGTATCACCTCTCGGCTCAATGGGCAGCGTGAAGTGGATTTCTACCTGCAGTATCCGAAGGCCATCGAGGAGCGGTTTCCCGGGCGCTGGATTGGCAAGGTGGTGATTCAGGCACTTGTCAAAGAAGAGCTGCTCCAGTTCAAGGATGCCGGAGTGCAGATCTATCATCCCAATTATGAAGTGTGGGATCCGGCCTTGTTTGAGATTATTTGTGCGGGTAAGAACCGCTATGTGGGACGAGACGAATGGATGCGGCGCATCTTGGATGGGGCGGAAGTCTTCGGTGCTTCCCATGTCATTCCCAATTTTGTGGCCGGAATTGAGACGTCCCAGCCACACGGTTTCGGGACTGTCGATGAAGCCATTGCCTCCACTTCTGAGGGACTGGATTTCTTCATGTCTCACGGCATTACCCCGCGTTTTACAACCTGGTGTCCTGAACCTTTAACGGTTCTGGGGAAGCTGAATCCGGGTGGAGCGCCGCTGGAATACCACGCCCGACTGCTGAGGGTGTGGAGGGATACGCTTGAGAAGTATAGACTCTCTCCTCCTCCAGGCTATGGTGAAGCGGGGATTGGACAAGCTGTCTTTTCGGTCTCTTCATTCATGGATGTCATCCGCACTGATAAGCCTGCATCCTCAATTCAGGAGGCGGGAGAATCGCGGGTTGGACGAATCAGCTGATCTGTCCCTGGAAACGGAAAGCAATTGAGATTGAGGGTCTCTTTTATTGAATACTTGAATTCAGTGCCGCTAGGCTGGGGATTCCTGAATGGTCCCTATCGGGAAACCTTTGATCTGATCTTTGATAAACCTTCACAGTGTGCGGAACACCTGTCGACGGGAGAAGCCGATATCGGATTGATTCCAGTCATTGAGTACCAGAGAATTTCTGATTTGCTGATTCTTCCGGACATTTCAATAGCCTCCAAGCACGAAGTCAGAAGTGTTTTGTTCGTCAGTAAGAAGCCGCTGGAACGCATCAGGCGAATTGCTGTAGACATCTCCAGCAGAACGTCCGTGGCGCTACTCCAAATCCTTTTTCGGAAATTCTACAGGATTGATTCGGTCAGTTACCATGCCGAGCCTCCCGATCCCGTAAGGATGTTGGAGCTCTATGACGCTGCTTTGATCATCGGCAATGCTGCTCTGGCTGTACCCAGAGGCCATTATGATGTCTATGATCTCGCGTACGAGTGGAACCGTTTTACAGGGCTTCCCTTCGTTTTTGCATTCTGGGCGGTGCGTGCCGGAGTCGATCTGGAGGGACAGGCGGAGATCTTCTATCGATCTCGAGAGCAGGGATTGAGGGAGGTACAGAAAATAGCCGACCTTTACGCAGGGAAGCTCGGTGTGCCAAGTTCCGACATAAGCAATTATATCCTGAACAATCTGGATTATTCGTTGGATCAGTCCAATTTGCAGGGCTTGCAGACGTTTTTCGATATGGCGGTCGAGCTGGAACTTATTTCCTGTGCCATGCCGGTACGTTTTTTCCCCTGCAAAAATGCATAAGGAATTGACAAAAGGCAGGTTAGCGGTTACTTTGTCAGGTAAAGGCAGGCTAGGCACTCAGCCATTGAGAGCCGCCTAACGGATACCCACGATTTGGGGGACAGATATGAAGATTTTGAATATTTCCTATGCCCTTCCCAGTAAAAAGGTGACCAATGAGCAGTTGATCGAGGAAATTGTTGAGACGAATCGCAAGCACCTCTCCACCCGGGATCTGGAAAGTCTTCAAGCTAAAATTAAAAAGTTTTTCAAGCTATCGGGAACGGTCGTTCGCTACCACCGAAACAAAGGGGAGAAATCCTTCGATTTTGCAATGAAGGCCGGCCGGGAAGCCCTGAAGAAGGCTAAAGTCAACCCGGAAGACGTGGACCTGCTTATTTACGCTGGAGTGGGGAGGGGATGGCTGGAACCGGCAACCGCAAACCTCTTCCAAAGTGAGCTGGGACTCAAGTCAGCCACCTGCTTTGATGTTTTGGATGCCTGCGCTAGTTGGATTCGAAGTATGGCTATCGCCAAAAGCTTTCTGGCCCAAAAGGTCTACAAATTGGTCATGATCCTGAACTGTGAGTTCAACTTCAAGGAGTATGTGCACCTTGAAATGGACAACCAGCACCTGGAGACCTCATTTTCAGGACTGACCATTGGGGAGGCGGCCACAGCCACCCTGCTGTCGGCAGATGAGGCCGAGGATGATTCCTACTTTTCCTTTAAGACCTGGGGCGAGAAACACGACTTGTGCAAGATAACGTTGCCCAACGCCAGTGATTTTTGTCCCAACGGCAGCAATGGGCTCAAGCCGATGTCTTTTTTCACGCTTCCGGGAGAACTGCTCTCATTCACTATCAAGCATCTGGTGGAGCACTTTTCTGAAACACAGCGTCTGGTCAGCAAGGTACATGATCTGGTTGTTGGTCATGCCGTCAGCGTAACAACGACTGATAAAGTGGCTAGACTCTTGAATATGGATCCCAGTTTGGTTTTCGAAACCCACGCCCGGTTTGGAAATACGGTCTCAGCATCTCTTCCGCTGGCCTTAGCGGTGGCTGAGGGAGAAGGTAGACTGGAGCGTGGTACCAGGGTCCTGCTGTTGATGGGAAGCGCCGGTGTGAGCACCGCTGTT
>JAUXKG010000140.1 GCA_030624355.1 Acidobacteriota bacterium | reverse complement strand
CGTAGAGCCGTAAATGATCACATTGGTATTGAGCCGTGACGCTCTGTCCCACTTGTCCGATAAGCCGACTATACGGACAAGTGGCCGCTGACTTAACCAGTTAGACGGGCAGGTGAAGTTCCGGCTAGTCGACACATAGAACCCAACCTTAAGGTCTTGAGTTTACAGAGGGTTAGCGGAGTCTATGTTAGGCAACATAGATGGGTCCATTCTAGCGAACATATTGAACCTAGACTCGCTCGTCAGCAACCGCCCCTTCGCCCACTTGGGCGTATAACGCCCTTACCGGAAACTGATCGGAGCCGTAATACGGACCAGTGGAACGGTTGGCCTGCCGGATCACAGGAACAAAAGAATTTCTGGATTTTCAACTGATTTCTTTTCTCTGGTCTGTGCCTTCCCTGCTCCCACCCCGCCACTGTGCTTTCATCCACCCCTAACAGCTGCACAAGTTTTCCTTGAGGCATCCCAGCCGTAAGTCGACAGGTCCTCAGCTACTCTGGAAACGAGCTCGAAGGGCGGTAGGGAGCGTAGTCGAGGAAATCAGAAGAGGCAAATAGATACAGAGAGATGATCCGAACCTACAGCTGACTATGGCCGCTGACAGCTGACAGGGGACCAAGCTACAACGTGTTCATTTTCCCTGACTACCTGACCGCGCTACCCACTAATCCGTGTTAATTCCCGTTTCCTGACTCCGTGTTAATCCGTGTCCAGTGGGGCAAAATAGCCCTTTCGATATCGAAGCCGAACATTTTTCCGAACCACCTTCACCCGAATCTTGCGAAGCGTACCATCCGGCCTTCTGTTGGTGGGAACATAAGCCAGATTGTACTGGCTGCGCAGCTCCTGATCGATACTGCTGAAAGCTTTACCGAGCTGCGAGGTGGAGAAAGGAAAGAAGGCCTTACCCCCAGTGGTTTCGGTCAACTGCTTCAGCGCGTTGTCCCCTTCGTGATCGATGTCAGCACCAAAACGCGTGGTGCTGATGGCATAGACCGCCACCTCTGACCGATAGGCCATTCGCAGGGCATCCTCAAAGGTATGCGTACTGGTGAGATCGGCTCCATCCGAGAGAATAACCAGGGCCTTGCGTCCCGACTCCTGCATCATCTTCTGCTCGGAGACCAGGTAGACGGCGTCGTACAGAGAAGTTCCCCCGCCAGCCTTCAATGATTCGATCTCCCGGACCAAATCGTTGGGATTGGAGGTGAAATCATGAAGCAGCGTCACCCCGGTGTCGAATTCAAGCAGTAATGCCTGGTCAATAGGCCGCACCACCGAAAACAGAAAATCAATAGCCGCCTCCTTTTCAAAGCCCAGCTTGAGTTTCACACTGGCACTGGTATCCACACACAGGGCGATCGTCAAGGGCAGCCCGGTTTGCTGAGAAAAATTGGTGATCTCCTGACGGGCTCCATCCTCGTAGATCTCAAAATCATCTACCGTCAGGCTGGTCACGAACAGACCGGTCTTCTCGTCATGGACCGCCACCAGCACATTGACCGCTTCCACCTCAACTCGAAAAGAGACTCCCGGCTTCTCCTGATCCGAATCTTCCTGAGCCCCCAGGGAGAAACCACCCAGGCAAAAGAACAACATGAACAAACCGGTTCGGCTCTTCAGCATCAAATGATTATCCCAGAGCCGAAAGGAAGGCTGCAAGTTCTTCGGGAAGAGGGGCTTCAAAAGAGACTTTCTGTTTGGTACCAGGATGAAGAAAAGAGAGGCGGAAGGCATGAAGAAAATGACGGTCCAAGTCCCGAATGGCCAGGCATAAGTCCGGATTCTCCACTTGCCTGAAAGCTGTCTTGCCGTACTTGTCATCACCCACCACAGGATGTCCCAGATGTTGAAAATGAACTCGAATCTGGTGGGTGCGCCCGGTATGCGGGATGACCTGCACATAGGTGAAATCTGAGTAGCAGTGAATGACCTGATAATGGGTCACTGCCTGCCGGGCCCGTTGGCTGCGTGTTGAAATCTTGGTGCGGGCCCGACGATCGCGACCCAGCGAGACATCCACCACTCCCTGCTTCTTTTTCAGTCGGCCGTAGACCAGAGACAGGTAGATCTTTTCCACCTCCCTCTGCTTGAACTGTGCTGCCAGAAACTCCTGTACCTGCTCGTTTTTGGCGATCACCAGCAACCCTGAAGTCGCCTTGTCCAGGCGATGCACGATTCCCGGACGGATGCCATGGGAACGGCTGATCTGTTCAAAGTGATACAGCAGCGCATTCGCAAGCGTGCCCTGCCTGTTCCCCGCACCCGGGTGAACCACCAATCCCGCCGATTTGTCCACCACGATCAGATCATTGTCCTCATGGACGATGTTTAGGGGAATGGGCTCCGGCAGCAGATCAAGAGGCTCGGGAGGGGCGGGAGTGACACGGATCTCCTCAGCCCTCTTGACCCGGCGACTGGCCTTGGCCGCCTGAGCCCGGACCGTGACGTGACCCGAGTCAATCCAGCGCCGAATGGTGCTGCGGCTGGCCTGCCCGATCTTGCCTGACAAAAAGACATCCAGCCTTTGTCCCGCTTCCTCCTCACTGACTTTCAGAACGATTCTTTCAGCCACGGGTCGCTTGGGGGGCACCTCTTCGAAGGTAGAGATAGATCACTATCGAAGCCGGTACGATCAGGAGGCTGATGAACTGTGAGGTCGAGAAAAGACCGTTCAGCACAAACCCGCGATCGGCATCTCCGCGAAAGAACTCCAAACCAAATCGCGTCACTCCATAGAGGAACAGATAGATGCAGAAGATCTGGCCAGTGAATCGTCTTCTCTGATAGGTCCAGAGGAGAAACAGGAAAAGACCAAAAGTGACCATCGACTCATAGATCTGTGATGGATGCAGAGGAATCCCGATCGGCACCCCCACGAACCTGTGAGCATACTCGCTGGTGAAGGTAACCGCCCAGGGAAGATCCGTTGACCTACCGTAGTCGCAGCCGGCCGCGAAACAGCCCAACCGCCCAATCGACTGTCCCAGCGCGATGGCCGGCGCAGCCGCATCTGCCATGGTCCAAAACTCCAGATCACGGGATCTCCGGGAGTAGAAAAGGGCGCCGACTGCCGCCCCGATCAGTCCACCGTAGAAAACACCCCCCGCCTGCCAGAACTCTGCGGAGATCAAACGGGACGGCCGGTTCATAAATCCTTCCAGGTCGCTCAAGACCATCAGAACCTTGGCTCCCAGGACGGCAGACACGATGATCACGAAGCCTAGATCCCAGCTGCGGTTTCTCGAGACACCCTTCTGCTCGGCCAGGCGAGCCGTCAGGACAATAGCCAGCAGAAAGGCGGTGGCCAGCAAGAGCCCATAGGAGTGAAGGGTGATCGGTCCCAATTCGGCAATTTTTGGAAACATGATGCTCGAGTGCTCCCGCTTTCAGCAGACTGCGTCACTCTACTCTGACGTGCTCACCGCCGCAGAGTTGCATCAGTGCCGAATAGGTGAACTCAGGCGCTCTTTTCTTCCTTCTCCTGCCGCGCCTCAGCGACGATTCGCTCGACCAGCTGCTGGGGAACAATGTCATAGTGGGATGACTCCATGTGATAATTTCCGCGTCCCCCGGTCATGGAAGTCAATGTGGGAGCATAGTTGAGCATTTCAGCCAGCGGAACTTGCGCCCGAACCACCTGCATGCTCCCTTTAACGTCCATCCCCAGGATGCGGCCCCGGCGACCATTCAGTTCACCCATGATGTCACCCGCGCTCTCTTCGGGAACATAGATCTCCACTGCCATGATAGGCTCCAGCAGTACGGGCTTGCACTTCTCCATGGCCTTTCTAAAGGCTATCGCTCCGGCAATCTTGAAAGCCATTTCGGAGGAATCCACATTGTGGTAGCTGCCGTCATGGAGAATCACCTTGAAGTCCACAACAGGATAACCGGCCAAAAAACCCTTCTCAGCCGCCTCCACGATTCCCTTCTCCACGGCGGGAATGTAGTTTCTGGGGATGGCACCACCGACAATCTTGTTCACAAACTCGAACCCCGCATCTCGACTCAGCGGCTCGACCTTGATCTTGCAGTCACCGAATTGCCCATGCCCACCGGTCTGCTTCTTATGTCTGCCCTGCACCTCCGCCGTGCCGGTGATGGTCTCGTGATAGGGAACCTTGGGAGTCTTCAGGATAACCTCAACCCCAAACTTCTTCTTCAATTTGCCGACCGCCACCTCAATGTGAAGCTGCCCACTTCCGGACAGTAAGAACTCATTGGTCTGCGCGTCCCGCCGAAACCTCAAAGAGGGATCCTCTTCGAGCAACCGGGCGAGGGCGTGGCCCATCTTGTCCTCGTCACCCCGGGACTTCGGCTCGATGGCAAAGCTGATCGCAGGCTCGGGAAACTCCACTTCCCTGAAGAACGCTCCAAAGTTTCCATCAGTCAGCGTGTTCCCCGTGACGGTTTCCTTGAGTTTAAAGAGGGCACAAATGTCTCCAGCGCGAGCCTCTGGAACTGCCTCGTTCGTCTTTCCCTGCATGACCTGCAGCGTCCCCACACGCTCGTCCGTGTCCTTGTTGAGATTCTTCAACGTGACATCGGATTTCAGCGTTCCCGAGATCACCTTCGCCAGATTGATTCGCCCGGCAAAGGGATCCGCCAGAGTTTTGAATACGAAAACGGCTGTGGGGCCGTCCTTTTGGATCTGAGTATCCTTATGCTCCTTGCTCTCAGCATCCACGATGGGCAATACGGCTCGCTCCAGCGGATTGGGGAGCAAGTCCACTATCCAGTCCAGAAGCTGTTTGGTTCCACAGTTGGAAGTCGAAGACACACAAAACATCGGGAAAATGCTGCTCGACTGCACAGACTTGCGCAGTCCCCGGAGCAGATCTTCATCGGACAGCGTGCCGGATTCAAAGAACTTTTCCATCAACCCGTCATCGCTCTCAGCAATCATTTCAATCAACTGCTCACGACGCGTCGCCGCTTCCGACTGAAGCTCGTCGGGAATGGTTTCCTCCTTAAATTTTCCGCTCCCGTCCGTCTCGTAGACATAGGCCTTCCCACGAATCAGATCCACCACTCCCCGAAAATCCTTTTCCTCTCCAATGGGAAGCTGAACGGGCGTCACGGTGCGCCCCAAACCACTCTGTAGGGATTCCAGGCTCCGGCTGAATCTGGCCCGCTCTCGATCCAGTTTGTTAAGCACCACTACCCTGGGCATTTGGAACCCCTCGGCAAAGGACCAGACCCGTTCCGTCTGCACTTCAACTCCGGTTGTCGCATCCACAACCACCATCGCAGTCTCAGCCGCCACCATCGAGGCCTTGGTGTCCAGGATGAAGGTTCGGTAGCCGGGGGTGTCCAAGAGATTGATCTTGATCCCCTGCCACTCCAGATGAGCCAAAGACGTGTTAATGGTGATCTGGCGTTCAATCTCATCTTCATCACAGTCAGTGACCGTATTTCCGTCTTCCACACGACCCAGACGGTTGACAGCTCCAGCCGAATAAAGGAGGGCACTCACCAGAGAAGTTTTTCCCGAGTCTCCATGACCAGCAAGGGCGATATTGCGAATCTGCTCGCTGTCAAATACCTTCATAAATGCTCCTTCGTGGGGTATATTTCGAGGGCAGAATGTAACATAGCGTCATAGACTTTGCAAAAGGATCACGTCATGTCGGGATCGAAATTCGCCTCATTCAGCCTGCCCGCTTTGGGACTCCTGGGCAGCCTGCTGCTGTCCTGTCTGAATACATCGGCTGATCTCACCCTGGTCGACGGCGACAAGGTCATGCAACACGTGGACAAAATCGTCTCAAACGGCCCTCACCCGGCCGGCAGTGACTCCCAGAAACAGGTGGCTCAATACCTGGCACAGCAGATCAGCTCATTCGGTTTAGAAGTTCAAACACACACCTTTCATCCCACCACCCCACAGGGCCGCCTGGAGATGAACAATGTCTGGACGGTTATCAAGGGCGAGCGGGAATCAGTCATCATTCTGGCCAGCCACTACGACAGCAAGTTTTTCGAGAACTTTCCTTTTGTTGGAGCTAACGACAGCGGTTCCAGCAGTGCACTGCTGCTCGAATTAGCACGAGTTCTGGTCGACAACAACCCGACCCGGCATTCTCTCTGGCTGGTTTTCTTCGACGGAGAGGAATCGTTTCAGGAGTGGACCCGCATCGACAGCCTGTACGGAAGCCGGGAATTTGTGAGAATGCTCAAGCGAAGCGGTGAACTATCCAAGATTTCCGCCCTGATTCTGCTGGACATGGTGGGTGACAAAAACCTCCGACTGCTTCGGGATCTAAATTCGAGCCCATGGCTCAATGAGATCATCTGGAACAAGGCGGCTCAGATGGGCCATAGCGGGATCTTTCTGAAACGGGGAAACATAGCGGCCGAGGATGACCATCTTCCTTTTGCCGAAGAGGGGATACCAGTGATCGACATCGTCAACCTGAACTACGAACACTGGCATCGCCAGGAGGACACACTCGACAAACTGTCGGCTCGGAACCTGACGGCCGTAGGCAACGTCGTGCTCTCCAGTCTGGCGGAAATCAGCCAGTATCTAGAACGTTAGTTGTAGCCCGTTGCCGGCCGGCAGCTTTGAGATCCGGGGCCTTCTGAAAAGCACATTTGTCCCTCTCCTATCGGTAATATTTTTTTTTATTTTTTGTGTCGGAGCCTTTCGAAGTGATTGATAGGGGCCTGAAAGGTCCACTTTCTAGACATTAAGACTCACAT
>JAUXKG010000425.1 GCA_030624355.1 Acidobacteriota bacterium | reverse complement strand
CTGTCGGGGTGATAGTTGAGGTCACCTGACCCGCGCCGCCGGAACCCTCTGGCAGGGTTTCCCCCGGCTCGACCCTATGCTATCCTGTCTGCCGATTTAATCGCTTTTGATTGTCTAGCCCGGATGATTCATAGGTTGTCGTGACGAAGGGCCGCAGGCGCCACGATGACAAGGCGAGCAACGATGGGTCCCGCAGGCGTACTCCTGCAGTACGCCGAGGAGTCCGAGGCAGCACAACGCGGTCAACGTGGATGATTGCGGCACTGTAGTAGACAACCTAAGCATCATCCGGACTAACAATCAGGGAGGTGGGAATGGCTACAGCTCAACGAAAACTCATTCATGAAGAGGAAATCCCTCAATTTACTGCAGGCGCCTGGGAAATCAAGAAGGGCCAGTATGTTCGAATCATCGGCCGGCATACTGTGGACTTCGTCGTCTTCAACCTGAACAACCTCCAGGAGCGCTTCGATCAGGCCCGCACCAAGACCAACCAGTTGAAGATCTTTTTGAGCACCGGGGACACTCTCTATTCCAAGGACAACAATCCAATGCTCACCATCGTGGAAGATACCTGGAAATGGCACCATGATTTACAAAAGGGCACCTGCAGCCGCAAAAAGTTCGAGATCAACTTCAAAACTCCGGAAATCGTCAAACACGATGTCTGGGGGCAGAAGGAGTGGAAACCCAGATGGCCCAACTGGGAAGACCTGCCGCCCCGCGGATGTTGGGAGAACCTGACCGTAGCTCTCGAGCCATGGGGCATCAGCAAGTGGGATATGCCCAGTCCCTTCAACATCTTTCAGAACATGAAGATCGACGGCGAAACAGGGCAAATGTGGTACGACCACCAGCACCTGGATGATGATGAGCCGGATGCCTTCTTGGAAATGAGGGCTGAGATGGACCTGTTGGTAGCCGGCTCAAATGACGTGGACGGACCTGAGCCCTACCGCATCCAGATCTACCAAGAGTAAGTCTACATGCTGTTGAGGTTCCTGGCGGTAGCTGTGCTGGTCTCTGTTCTGGGGCTGTCCGCCTGCAGCTCAAAATCGAATGGCGAGCCGCAAAAAATAAGGCTGAATCTAGCCGCTCCTCCAGTTTTTTGGGTCGTCTACGCTGAAACAGTTGGCTGGGTCGACATAGTGAACCGTCACAGCGACCTGGCGATAGGCGTTGAAAGCAAGGCTGGAGCCATTGCTGTGCAACAGTCTGTGGCCACAGGCAATACCGACCTCGGATATCATCAACTCTACAGTGAAACCAGCCTGAACTACCTGGGTCGACACACTTACTCAAATAAGCCATGGTCCCCGGCCAAGAACTTGAGATTGATCATTGGAGGAATCAGCCAGCTGAACGCCACCTTTATGACTTCGCCCAGAACAGGGATAGAGCGCATGTTGGACTTGAGCGGGAAAAGGATCACCCGAAGTACCTGGAGTGATATCGAATCGGCACGTGATCCCATACTGGAAGCCTATGGTTATGACCCACAGAGGGACATCCGGACCATTCTGCTCAACAGCACTGCTGAGGGCTGGAAGGAACTGCAGCTGGGTAGAGTGGACATTGTCTGGGATGCAATCAACGAAGGACAACTCAAAGTCCAGGAAAACATCGGCCAGGTCGTCTACCTGGCCATTGCCCCTGAAAGGCTGGATCTGGCAAGGGCTATGTATCCGGACATTTTCAGAGGCGTGTTTTCACTGACGGTCCGACCGGGGGACGTTCCTGGAGTGAAGATGGCTGGACCGGTATCGGCGTTGGGCTTCATTATGATGGTTTACGCCAACGCGAACCTTTCGGAGGATGCGGCCTACACCATCGTGACCACTCTGCTGGATCATGTTGAAGAGGTTCAGTCGGTTGCCAGCGCCACAAGGAATTTCTCGCGCGAGACCGCCCTGCCTCCAGTCGATGTAGTAGGAGAGGTGCCCTATCACCCGGGTGCTGTCAAGGCATTTCAGGAATCGGGATTGTGGACGGCACAGCACGAGGAGAGGCAAAGAGAACTGCTCACAATGGAAATCGGAGAGAACGTCGAGGCTGGCGATTGACGTCAGGAGTCTGATTCCAGCATCTCCTTCACTCCCGTGTGATCCCGTAAGACATCCAAGTTCATTTTTTCGACCACCCTCTCTGGGACCCGTGCTCGGGATGGAAAAGGTGTGGGAGGGGCAGGCTTGGTCAAGTCCAAAATCATCTTCGTCTCCATGACCTTCTGATGTCTGTCCTCGGTTCTCTCATTACGATTTATATCGTAGTTATTCGGCATCAAATGCCCCCCCATTGCATAGGGAACAATGCTCAAGTCCCGATCTGCTTGAAAGCGTGTACACATGCACCAGAGGACTTCATTCTCGTCGAAAACATCGATGTCATCGTCAACCACGAACACATGCTTGATTGTATGTTCGATCGACAAGGCGGCCAATGCAGCCAGCTTGGGCTCCCCATCTCTGGCTTTCTTTAGTGACACATAGGCATGCGACCGCCCCATGCCGGAAACCGGTAAGCTGACCATCGTTACAGAAGGAACCACCTCACGAAGGCGGCGGTACAAGCTGCCCATGCGGGGCATGGCACCCAACGTCGTGTGTTCGATATGAGCGTTGAAAACGGTCTGAAAGATAGGGTGCCTTCGGCTGGTGATTGCGGTTATCTTGACGAAAGGCATGGGACCGACTCCCGTGTAATAACCGGGATACTCACCAAAGGGCCCTTCGTCACGATAAGACTCCGGATCGTTTTCGACAACGCCCTCAATAACAATTTCTGCCCGAGCCGGAACAAGCAGATCCACCGTTTCACCCTTAACAACCTCCAGAGGTTCATCCATCAAACCGCCACAGGCGTCCAACTCGCCGCCTATGCCTTCCAGTGATGTCACACTGGAGAGCAGGAAGCTGGGATGGTGACCGATCACAATAGCCACCTCCATGGAGGACTTTCCAAGCTCCTTTAATCGTCGGAGAACATAACTACCGTGATGAGCCGGGTTACACATGAAACCCAGCTCATCT
>JAUXKG010000152.1 GCA_030624355.1 Acidobacteriota bacterium | reverse complement strand
GAAGGGCTGCAGGGTCAGGCTTCTCCTGCCCAGGGTTTGATCCAGCTAAGGGATCCCCTGGACGAGCCGGAATTTTACTGTATTGATGTTCGAGGCGTTGGCCCCAACCTTCAGATCGACGCCCCCCTGACGGCTCACACTTGTAAACCGGGCGCGGAAGACGAGGTGTTCACGCTCAACCACCCCTCATCCGGACAGCTTTACATGGGAGCCTATGACCGGTGCCTGCAGGCCTCAAGAGCCGATGGTGGCTCCCCGCTGCTCCTGGTCTCCTGCTCCGACTCTCCGCTTCAAATCTTTCGTTACCTGCCGGATGGAACAGTCCGACTGACCGATGGTTCATCGGCCGACCTGTGTATCTCGGTGGGAACGGAGGCTGGCCAGCCAACCGGGGGTCCAAGTCATGTTCGCCGCCAATTGAGTCTTGAGGACTGCTCCAGTGTTGAGCCTTCCCTTTCCCGGTGGGCGATTCCCGGCTCACACTTAGGTGTCTCGTTTCATTAATACGATGATGTTTGCTGATGGGGGTTGTGGGTGATCTCTTCAACACCAAATCCTATAGGGTCACCTGAAGGTCCCTCATGAACCATCCGCTTTCAGGGTCTCATCAGAGTTCGAAGGCTGGCGAAGAGTCGTGGATTTCGATCTCACTGAGCTCCATTGGCCCCGGATTTGTCTTCACCATGGCGGTTCTGGGAACCGGCGATATCGTGGCCAACACAACCGCCGGAGCCGGCTATCGTTACAGTCTCATTTGGACACTGATCCTGGTTTTCATCTGCCGCTTCGTGTGGGTCAATACGGCGGCCAAGTACGTTCTGGTCACCGGAGAGAGCCTGCTCACCGGCTACGGCCGCCTGGGCAAAGGAGTGGTGTGGGCGGTTCTGATCCTTGTCATCGTGACCCGGCACTTCAGCAACATGGTGGTGATTGTCATGACGGGGAGTGCCGTAGACCTCCTCCTTCCCCTTCCCACTGTCTGGAGCAGCGCCATCTGGGCAACGCTCTTCACGCTGGCGGGGTTTACCATGATGTTCTGGGGTGGCTATCCCGTCATCGAAACTTTCTGCAAAGCACTGGTGGTGTTCATGGGAGTCTCGCTGGTGGTGGCGGCCCTGCTTTCCGATCCCGATCCGGTCGGCATCCTGGCAGGAACATTCGTACCCAGCCTGCCCCAGGCCCAAGGCCTTTACAGTGCCGTTCTCATTGTCATGGCCCTCATCGGCACCGAGGCGGGAGCCCTTCACAATGTGAGCTACACCTACTTCATTCGGGAAAAGGGGTGGACCGACCTTTCCTATCTCAAACGGCAACGAGTTGATCTGGTCTTTGGAATCGTCTGCATGTTCGTCATGGCCGCATTGCTCCAGATCGCGGCCGCCGGAACCATCCATCCCCTGGGAGTCGACGTGGAAGAAACTGAGGATATGGCACGCGTCTTCTATAACCAACAGGGGAGACTGGGTCTGATCGTTTTCGCTCTGGGTCTGTGGGGGGCCAGCTTTTCCAGCTTGGTAGGCGGGTCTACCGGCTATGGTCTGATCCTTACTGACATCTGTCGCACCTTCGTTCCCTACTTCAAACAAAGCCGAGAGAAGCGGGTGGGTGACCAGGCGGTCAAGTTGGACCCGCTGTTCCGGGCCGCGGTCACCTTTTGGTGTTTTTCGCCCCTCTACATCTTCTTGACCAATGTGCGGCCCGTTTGGCTAGTCCTGACCGTAATGGCCATTCAGGTGGTGATGATCCCGCTGCTGGCCACCTCCCTGCTGATCATCACCAACCGAAAGAGCCTCATGGGGGAGCACCGAAACGGCTGGTTTACCAATTTGGTCATGGGCACACTGGTCCTATTGGCTCTCTATTTTACTTACGTCCATGCCGGGGAGTTCTGGAACTCGCTAACGGGATGAAACCTGCCGCCCACCCGAACACTTTGCCATCCAAAAGATTCTGGATCCGAATCCCTCCACTTGTCCTATCTTGACTCTCCCGGGAAGGATGATCATCATTTGCTCAACTGCATCCAGACCGATCCGGTTGGCAGCCGAAAGGAATGGAGGAAGTCTTCATGCTGGTTCTCACCAATAGCGATGTGGAAAAGATCCTGACCATGGAAGTGTGCCTTGAGGCCATGGAGGAATCGTTTCGTGCCAATGCCCTGGGGGAGGCCGTCAACACCCCCTGGTGCAACATGTATGCCCAGCAGGGAGAAAGCGAAAACAGCCCCGTTCACTATGTTCTTCGCACCTCCATGGGATGTGTTGCCGCCACCGGAGTTTCCGCCATCCGCATCAACTCTGAAATCTTCAAATGGGTGCCGGTGGCCTCCAGCAAGAGGAAGGTCAAGACCACGGACTTCGAGGGGAAACCTCTCACGGGCTTCATTCTGCTATTCGAAAATGCCACCGGGATGCCGGTTGCACTCATGCCGGACCGTTACCTGGACAAGACTCGGGTGGCCGCCACCAACGGCCTCGGAGTCAAGTATCTGGCTCGTGCCGATGCCAGGACAGTAGGTCTGCTGGGAACTGGATGGCAGGCCACGTCACAACTCCGGGCATTCTGTTGCGTACGCCCTATTGAAGAAGTCAAAGTGTACAGTCCCACCGAAGCCAACCGCCTGCACTTCAGCCAGGAGATGAGTCAGGTACTGGACATCCCGGTGAGGGCGGTCTCGAGGGCCGAGGAAGCTGTCCGAGATGTGGACATCGTGGCAGCGGCCACCAATTCCGTGGACCCGGTGATTCAGCCGGAATGGCTGAAGCCGGGCATCCATGTGTCCGTTTTGAAGGAGTTGGAGGTGAGCGGCAAGGTGATGGACGGCTGTGATGTGATCTCGGCCAACTTGCGGACTCCTCTGAAGGCGCCGGTGGAGTTTTTCTCCATGGGAGGTTGGTCTCACGTCTCGGAGGGCCTGGACGACTACGTCCCGGGACTCGAAGTCCGGCGGGACTGGTGGCACGATCGCAGTTACTGGGAACGGGTGGTGAGTCTGGAGGACCTGGTGATCGGGGCCAAACCGGGGCGCCGGAAGGATTCGGACATTACGCTGTTCCTGAGCCGTGGAGTCGCTCACCAGTTCTCCAGTACCGGAGCCAGGATTCTGGAACTGGCTCGCACCGGAGGGGTGGGACAGCAGGTAGCCATCGAAGATCTGCTTCGATATTGACCCGCGCGCGTCACCACCCCTACCTTCATCGACTCTGTTTCTGCAGCCTCTTCACCGTCTGCCGGAGTACTACAGGTCTATTCCCCCTCCAATCGAACGGAGACCGGAACGGGATTGGACACGATGTCAAACACCGGTGAGCGCTGTTGAGCCAGTTGGCAGAGCTCCTCAAGCTGCTCTTCGGTGGCGTCTCCCTCGACCTTGAAGGTCACCTGGATGCCCTCATAGCCATTTCGTACACTGTCGGACAATCCCAGAAAGCCGTGCAGGTCAAGATCGCCCTCCAGCGTCGACTCCAGGGAGTCGATTTTGATTCCCTGGGCAGCCGCATGATAAATGAGAGTGGTGGTCAAACAGGCTGCCAAAGCATGCAGGGCAAACTCCACAGGATTGGCTCCCTGATCTGCTCCCAGAAGAACTGGCGGTTCGTCGGCGTCCAGCACAAATGCTTCACTGTGAGGATGCGCCTCACAAGCACCGTAAAAATCTTTGATGGTCGTTCGATTCTGCCCGCCGTTGATCCACTTATTGTTGATGCGAAAATTGAATTTCGCCACATCGGGCTTCTCCTTAATGGCATCTATCGTTTCGAACAACTGGGCCACGTCGACTCCATTGACAGGCTGTTTGGTTTCTTCTGGCATCTCGATTAACCTCCTTATTTTTCTGACTGAATCCTAGGCCTTCCTTGTTTTCAAGGGATCTCTTCGGCCACACAGGAAGAATCCGGCGGCTCTGATTCTCACACAAGAGTAATCGAATGTCGATCACCCACAGGAAAAGAGAATGAGCCTCTCTTACCGCACAGCAGAGGCCTGCTTTGGAACCTAGCCCGAATATAAGCGCCCATGATAACCTGGTAGTCGCAATCCCATGGAAAGGAGATAGCTTGCCGTCATTTGACATCGTGTCCAAGGTCAATATGCAGGAAGTTGTGAACGCTGTCGACCAGGCCAATCGTGAGTTGACCACGCGTTTTGACTTCAAGGGAATCGACGCCAAGTTTGAACTGGATGGGAACAAGGTGACCCTGCGTGCCCGGGAGGAGTTTCAAGTCAAACAGATGTTCGACATCTTGACGGGACGTCTTTCCACTCGCAAGGTCGACGTCCGCAGCCTGCAGGTAGATTCCCCTCAAGTCAATGTCAACGATACCTGGCAGCTGGTAACGGTCCGCCAGGGAATCGAGGCTGACCTCGCCAGAAAGATTGTCAAGATGATCAAGGGAGAGAAACTCAAGGTACAGGCCAGCATCCAGGGAGAGCAGGTTCGCATTTCCGGCAAGAAGAAGGATGTACTTCAGCAGGTGATCGGCATGCTGAAGGAAGCCAACTTCGACATGCCGCTTCAATTCGAGAACTACCGGGATTAACTGTTCGATCGTCCGTGTTCTCTCTTGCCGGGTGACCGCCCAGCAGCAGCGAGGGAAAATCATGCAGATCACCATGAGAACCTGTCCGGTTCTTGCCATCGGGTTGTTGGCGTCATGGTTTGTTCTGGAGACGCCTTTGCGATCCCAAAGCGATCTGCTGGTCATTTCTGGAGGAACCTTGATAGATGGAACCGGCGGCCCTCCTGTGGAAAATGTGATGCTGCTGATCAAGCAGGGAAGAATTGATCAGATTTCACAGGTCGGCAAGATCTCGGTGCCAAGGGAAGCCCAGGTGATCGACGCTGGAGGCAAAACCATCCTTCCGGGTTTCATCGATGGACACATCCACTTTCGAGAATGGCATGGCGAGCTCCTACTGGCCAACGGTGTGACCAGTATTGTGGACACGGGAGATTCCGACGAGTGGATGATGGCCTTGATGCGAGCCAGGGAGCTTGGCAAGATTCGAACCCCGAGAATTTTCGCCTCTGGACGGCGCCTGGGTGCTGAAATACCGATACGCCGGAAAGACTTGGTTCGACCCGTACCCTCTCCTAGACCGCACTTCCTGTCCGTTAGCCTGGACGAAGCCAAACATCGCATTCGGAAGAAAAAGGAAAGAGGCCTGACGGTCATCAAAGTAGATGAGACCTGGACCAACACAGATCTTGAGGCACTCGCAACATTAGCTCACTCTTTAGGCCTTCCCATTGTGGGGCACTCTGCCAACCCAATGGACTCGGCTAATGCAGGAGTGGATGGCATCATACATAGCTGGGGAATCGTACCCGGAACCGTGAGCGATACCGCCAAGATGGAGGCACTTAAAAGGGGTGACATCAAAGACATCTTTTCGGTGATGGATCCCTCGACATTCCCGCGCCTTATCGACTTGCTGGTTACAGAAAAGGTGTTTTTGAATCCCACTCCATCTCTGGACGGCGTCTCACAACACCAAGAGCTGTATGAGAGTGAAGACTACGAATTGCTCAGCCTTCCTCAACTTCAATACATTCCCCAGTTGGCGAAGGTGGCCATTCTTAGAAAACATCATCAGCTCAAATCCAAGACCTTGTCGGAAAGAGTTAGTTTCCAGACCCAATACAAAAGATTTTTCAAAGAATTCACAGATGCCGGCGGAAAGTTACTCTTGGGTACCGATACCATCATCTCCTGTCTCCCAGGTCTAACGCTGAGGCGCGACATGATCAGTCTGCAGGAAGGTGGAATTGACAGGATGAAGTTGATACAAGCCGCAACCCAAAACCCTGCGGAACTTTATCGACTGAAAGATCTTGGAACAATCGAGCCTGGCAAACTGGCTGACCTTCAAATCATTGACGGGGATCCTCTGGAGGATTTGAAGGCGTTAAGACACATTGAGATGGTTCTGATCGAAGGGAAGAGGGTCGACATCGGCTTCCATTCAGATTACACCATCGGCTTTACCCGACCCTACGGGGAGGATGCCTCTCCGGTGGTCCCCCCAAGGCTGCAGGAGATTGATCCCATGATGGCCTCTGAGGGCAGCAGTACGGTCCAGATCAGTGTCAGCGGAGCGGGCTTCGACTCGTTCACCACGGTCCTGTTCAACGACATTCGCTTGCCAACCGTGCTGGTCAGCCCCACCAGGCTGGAAGCGACCGTCGACGCCCTGCATTTGAGATCCCCCGGGACCTATCGGATCTCGCTGGCCGATCCACGGTTTCTAGGCAGGCCTTCCGACAACTACTACGGATTTATCGTCGCCTACCGGTGAGCAGCCTGTTAGCTCAGGCCAAAAAGTTTGGCCGCCGTCTTCCACAGCACCTGCTCTTTTTCAGTCTCCGACAAACCTGCATCATCGAGAAGCTTCTTCTGCCGGGCGTAGAG
>JAUXKG010000432.1 GCA_030624355.1 Acidobacteriota bacterium | reverse complement strand
CCTTGTGAACAACACTCTGGTCAAAGAGTCCGCTTCCAACAAATTCGTGACCCTTTTTTGCGGCGTCTTGGACGTCGTTAAGAGAGACTTCACTTATGTGAATGCCGGTCACAACCCGCCGCTGTTGTACGACCGCACAACGGGAGAGATGAAAAACCTCACAGCGGGTGGGGGCCCCGTACTGGGATTCATGGTGGACCGGAAGTTTGAAGCCGCTACGCAGAGACTGTCTCCTGGACAGGTGTTGGTCCTTTTTACCGACGGGGTGATTGAAGCCCAAAATTCCGCCGAGGAGTTTTTTGAGGAAGAACGCCTGCGAAGAGTGATCTCAGAGCACGCGCATGAGGATGCGCAGCACCTCATGGAACGGATTTATGAAGCGGTAAAGGATTTTATGGGAGAGTCCCCGCAGTTTGATGACCTGACCCTGATCATTGTAAAAGTCGAAGGCACGGGGAAATCGGATCAGTTCGATATCCAGGACGACCTGGGATTTCAGGCATGAAGCCCGACTGGTTCGCTTCGAAGGTTACATTTTGTCTGGTGCCTATGGGGTCATTTCACTCGAATAACCCGTAACTTATTGCAAACACAATAATTGTTAAATCCTGTGAGATTGTGGAACGGCTCTTGCCTCGCTAGTGGCGACAATCTTGGGAGGAAGAAAGTGGTGGACGTGTTGATCAGCGACGAAGATCCTGTGTCGCTGCGATCCATGGAGGCTCTGCTCAAAGCTGATGGCTTCGAGGTCGAATCCTTTTCCCAACTGAGCAAAGCCGTGGCTCCCTGTTTGATGCGGAAGTTCAAAACGGCACTCATTTCTATACGCCATAAAGGTGGCTCGGAAGAAGCGGAAGCGATGTTGGAACCTTTGCGAATGATGCGCGAACTGGATTCCGAGATGCCTCTAGTTGTGATTTGCGACCAGGAGAGTCTGGAGATGGAAAGAAAACTCAGGGCGGTGGGTATCTTTTACCTGCTGACAAAGCCGTTTTCCAGCGAGGAACTGCGGGCCGTAGTTGAGTCTGCGATCAGCAAACACAACAGGGAAGCGGTGCCATAGGGATATCTATTTTCAAGGCCGGCGACTGATCACCTGAACAATCAGTCAATTTTTCCCCTTTAGGGTTCGGTAGATGGTCTTGGGATCTATCCCCAAGATCTCTGCGGCTTTGAGCTGGTGGCCTCGCATCTTCTCCAGCACCAGCCTGATGTAACGAGACTTTAACTCTTGCATCGAGATGAGGTGATCGTCCGCTACCAATCGGTGTACAAGGTCATCGCTGGTGGAAGGAAGCATACGAAGATCCCAAGGCTCAATGATCTCGCCTTCGGACAGAAGAGCCGCTCGTTCAATGACATTGCGCAATTCGCGCACGTTTCCCGGCCATTGGTGTTGGCAAAGATCTTCAAGGGCTCGAGGCGAAAGCCGTTTGGGTGACACACTGCCTTGAGTGAGCTTCAGGAAGTGCTCAGCCAGGAGCGGGATATCATCCCTGCGTTCGCGCAGCGGGGGAATCAGAAAGACGATCACGCTAAGGCGGAAAAATAAGTCTTTCCGGAACTGGTCCTTGCGCACAGCTTCGGAAAGCTCGGTGTTGGTGGCAGCCACAATTCGGACATCGGCCTTCCGAGTGTCGGTTCCTCCAACTCTACGGTACTCCTGGGTTTCTAGCATGCGCAGGAACTTAGCTTGCATCTCATTTGCCAGTGATCCCACTTCATCGACGAACAGGGTGCCTGTATGGGCTGTTTCCAGAAGACCGTGTTTCAGGCCAACCGCTCCGGTGAAAGCACCCTTTTCATGTCCAAACAATTCTGATTCCAGCAAGCTCTTGCTCAGGGAAGCACAATCGACCAAAACAAACGGGCTCCTGTTCCGCGGGCTCAACCGGTGGATTCGTCGCGCGATCAACTCCTTTCCGGTTCCACTTTCCCCCTGGATCAGAACGGTTTGATCGGTGGAAGCGACTCGCTCCACCAGATCCAGCAACTCTTTCATATTGCGGCTGGAGCTCACGAGGGTGTCGTGATTCGAGCGGTACTGCAGCTTTTCTTTGAGGACTCGGTTTTCAATCTTGAGAGTCTTCTTCTCGTAAGCTTTCTGTATGAGTGCATCCATTTCCTCTAACTTGGCTGGTTTGACCAGGTAGTGATAAGCACCTGCCTGCATGGACTGGACGGCCGTGTCGATGTTGCCATAGGCAGTCAGCATGATGACCTCTATCGAGGGATCGTAATCCTTGATGGCAGGCAGCAATTGGAGGCCATCCTGATCCGGCAGTCGGATGTCCAACAGCACGACGTCGGGTGGAAAAGATTGTACCTCGGCAAGGGCCTTCTGGGAGGTTTCGGCAGTGCGTACCGAATAAGCCATCTTGTTCAACTCCTTGCGAATAGCCTTTCGGAAGAGTTCATCGTCATCGACGACCAGAACCTTTACTTGGGTCATCCGATTCCTTCCCGGCAAGGGAAGAGCACGGTAAAACGTGTTCCCTCGCCCTGCTTGCTGCGGACATGAATTTGTCCTTGATGCTGTCGCACAACTCCTTCGCACATTGAAAGTCCTAGCCCAGTTCCCCTTCCCTCTTTTCTCGTGGTGAAAAAGGGATCGAAAATATGCTCCAGATTACCTTCAGGGATCCCACACCCGTCGTCGATGACCTGGACTTCGATTGAGCCGTTTTTCCGTGCAACCGAGATGTGGATACGACCGTTCTGGCGAGTCGCCTCCAGGCTGTTGAGGATGAGGTTCAAGAAAAGCTGAGACAATTTCTCGGGGTCTCCCAGCATCACCGGATAGGGGCCAAAACTAGTAGTGATTTGGACGTCCCTATGTTCGGCCTCATATTCGACCAGACTGATCACCCGGTGCACGATTTCCGGCAGGCTGATCTGCTGGAATTCCTCCTGGCCCGGCTCGATTGAGGCGCTGAGAAGCCTCT
>JAUXKG010000205.1 GCA_030624355.1 Acidobacteriota bacterium | reverse complement strand
GGTCAACAATTTCACCGCTGGAGTTCCTACCGGTCCTCTCCCGACAGTATCCGCTCCATGTTCTCGATGGCCACCTTACGGGCGGTCGACGGGCTGAGCTGGGCCAGCAGCTTGGCCATTCCCTCTACCGCCTGGGGCCGTTCCTCGTAAGTGGTCGAATTGTCGTCGTAGCCCACCAGGAAGCGGTCGGGATATCTCTCGATCACCTCCCGCCAGGCCGTCTGGATTCGCTCCCCGTCCTGGAACATGGAATTCTCGAGACCCGAAAGATCGATGTGGAGATTGGGATGATCCTTCAGGGCGATCTCCAGGCCGTAGAAATCTACGCCCCCCCCGTGGGACCACAAGACCGTCACGTCGGGGAACTGTTTGAGCGCGTCCATGAGCTCCCGGTAGTAGTAGATTTCGTTGTGCACGTTGACGAAGAGGTTCCGCTCCCGGGCCAGCCGGAACAGGCTGACCATCATGGGGGAGGTGGGAGACACCTCGACGGCCAGTAGACGTTCCCCCAAGCCGGCCTCCGGTCCCATCCAGTCCGCAGCGACGTTCACGTTGTTGACCTCCCCTACACCGCGGAACTTCCCCGACCTCAGCTCCCACTCCAGCTCGGCCAGCACCGCCGGGTCATTGGCCAGCCAGGCCTCTGGGATCTCGTAGACGTTGGGCCGGTACGAGGGGATCAATCGATCGGGATAGCGGGCCACCGCCTCTAGCACGTAATCCGAGTTCTTGTCCCGCCCCCGGAAAATGATCGACTTGGCGATGCCGTGGATGTTCATGACCCGGATCAGATTCTCCAGGCCATGGCGGGGCAAGGGGTCCAGATGATTGTGAACATCGCCCATGACGTAGGGGGTATACCCGTCGGTCGTCATGAAGTCATCGATCTCATCGGCCTTCACGGGTAGTCCCGCGCTCAGCAGCTCGCTGCCGCCCTCGGTAACCAACAGTATTTCTCCCAGCTGAAATTCGACCAAGCGTTGGGGCAACCGGACCTGCGTCCGCATAGTGACAACGGTTCCCGCTTCCAGTCGATCAGGCTCTGTCTCTCTCTGTTGTCCTTCAAGGCGGAGAAACTGGAGCTCGCTGCCCGACCCCCGCTGTGCTTCCGCTAGCAGGTCCCGGGCCAGGCCGGACCCGAGGGTCGGCCGCCTCAGGGCACTGGTGTAGGCCCTCCGGACATCCAAGACCGCCACTCCCCCTCGCACCAAGGCTCGGGCCGCCTGAAAAGCCTCGACCAGAAGATTCCAGAATTCCCCCTCTTCTTCGCTGAAACCTCGTCCCACCGGTACCGTGCGAGAGACCTCCGTCCGGTACCCTCCATGCTGGCAGCCCATCCTTAGGGAAACCAGTTCATCTTCTTGTAGCCTGCGGTCCAGATCCGCTCCTTCTCCTCCCAAGCTGGATCGGATGTCGGCCCAGAGTGCCGGTCCCTGAGCCCCATTCAACACGCAGCCCCCAACGCCCCGAACCTGAATCTCTCTGGGAGTGTGGCCCGGTCGAACTGCCCGCATAGCCTCGCGCAGAGCCCCCACGCTGGCCCGACTCGACTCCCGCAAGCTCGAGATCTCCTCCGAGGTGTTGGCCCCGGACAGCGTCTGCAATGAACAGAACGTCACGATCGTGCCCAGGCAGCAGATTCCCACACGGTATTTCCTGGGGATGTCGGTTGTCGAATCTGTCATGGAGAGCCTCCTTTCCTAAGGTTACATATAATAAAATTACATGTAACCTCATTTCTAGCCAGAATCACAACAACTTTTTCGTGGTCAAAAGGGATCTTGGCCAGAGTCGAATAGAGTTGGATCTACGCGGGCACAAAAACCGCACAAAACCCCAGGGCTTGCAGAGATAAGAGGAAAAATGGGAATTGGCGGACCACAGTCGGGATCTTAGAATCCCCTCTTATATTGAAATCTCCAAATGAAGACTTCAATAGGGTTAGGAGGCGAGATCAGCTGGTTTATATATTTATCCGAAAGATTGAGGGGACCATTCTACCCAGCATTTCCGAGTTGATCATCTCAGTTCGTCGGCGCCAGCCTCTTAAGTTTTCAAACCAGTTGAGGATGACTTGGATCGGGGTTGGGGTCGCTTCTTATTCCCCCCCTCTCCCTTAATTAGGACGAACCAATGGCCATCAGGTGAGATGTCGTAAGTTGATGACCCTACTGGCTCAGCCATCAGTTGGGATCCGGAGTATAGGCAATGAGTGGTTTAGGGCTGACAGAAGTCTATTGCCCTCGATCCTCGATATCGATTTATAGTGCCTACCAGGGGTACGTTTTGCCGATAATGTGGTGTTGGACGCATTGCCATTGTCTCACCTGCAGTCAACTCGATTAGTTCCTATGAGTAGCCGCAGCCCCCTAGTATAAAATTGAGTTGTTTTCGACCCGCTGTTTTAAGAAAGCCGTTGGTCTCAGGCAGTATCTGTGTAGGCGTGATAGGCAGGCTTGACGATGGATATAGTCAGTAGGTTTTTGGATTTCGAACTCAACGCTACGGATACGTTTGCTATGGCCTTGATTGCATCTGGAGTCATCACGTGTTTTTGGGGCTACCGGCTGTTCAAGGTCGTGCTTGGCGTTGCGGGTTTTGTAACGGGGGGGGCACTGGCCTGGACTGTGCTAACAGATGCCGGTTACGGAGAAATGGTGACGGTTCTCGGTAGTTTCCTTGCTGCTGTTTTAGGCTGTGCAGCAATGTTTTCGCTTTTCTTTGCCGGTGTGTTTCTCTTTGGTTGTGCCATGGGTCTGTTGATGGCGATTGCAATACTGAGTGTCTTAGGAGGTGAGCTGAACGTTGCCTCTGTGTCCATTTTCTCCATAGTTAGTGGACTGGTCACTCTTTGGTTTAGAAAAGCGTTTGTTGTGGCATCCACCGCGCTGACAGGAGCATGGAGTGTATTGTCGGGTGTCGCTTACCTCGTAGGAGACTTGGATCTTGTTAGAGCCCTGGCCAAACCTGAGCTTCTACGGACACAAGGCGGTTTGTATTATGCCGTTTTGGCCCTTTGGTTCTTGATTGGAATGAGTGGAATTGCTATCCAGATGAAGGCCCAACGAAAACGTAAGAAATGGGCCATATAAGATCGTTACTTCTCCATTGATTTTGCCTTCTGCCCCCTTAAGCTTTATCCTCTTGGGGAACCCCCTTCTGTACGGGTAGGGGAGGAATTTTTGCCAGAAACGAACCGTTACTGTTATGAGTACTAGACAGTCATCCCAAGTCCGGTCTCTTCAAAGCCGCTCGTCAAAGTCGGGTCCCAACAACTTGATTGACATCTCGACGCCAGCGGGAGAAGAAATTACCATTCGTCATCAAGAGGGACACATCCTGGTCTGCAATGCTTGCTGCTGCGGAAACACCGAGAAGGGATTTCCTGCGGTTCCGTTGGAAACATGGAAATCAGAATGGAAGGCTAGATCGATTCGTAAACGAGTCCATCTCACCATCGCAGGGTGTCTGGGACCGTGCCCTCTGGCCAACGTGGTGCTAATAATCTATCGGGGTGCATGCGTGTGGTTGCAGGCCGTCAATTCGCCCCGTCAAGTCAAGCAGGTTTACGACTACGTCGAGTCCATGATGTCGGCCGGCCGGTATGTTTCTCTCCCTGTGCAGCTCGAGAAGCTTCACTTCACCCGTTACGACTTCGACACAGGAAGCTGCTCACCCACCGATCATGTGGAAGAATACTCCGCTCCGGCAGAAGGGTAGACTGGAGGTTTGCAAGCTGGCGGTTCACCGGACTTGCACAACCATTCTAGGCACCCATTCCCGTCTGCCGTCAGGAAAAAATAACTGTTCCCAGTCCTTCAAAAATCCTGATCAGCCAATTGTTGACTTCGGGAACCAGAACGATCACGAAGGTGCCCATAAAAAGGGCTGCGCCAGCCAGAGGAAACAGTTTTTGCTCCTGGGCCTTCTTCTTGAGCAAGGATCCGATCCCCAAGCCCAGCATCAGAAGCAATAAGGCGGAAACCACACAACCGCCAGTAAACAACAGAAGGTTCGCCAGCGAGTTTTCGACCAGCAGCGGCTGAATCAGGGCCTGGCCATGAAGTGCCCCCAGCAGGGAAAACAGAGCCACCATGATTCCGGCTGGCAGACGATGCTTGATGCTCAATTGGGCACTGGCCAGAATCAACGAAACCAGGATCATCGGCTCCAGCAAGGGTACGGAGAACCCACTCAGGTTGAAAAGGCCACCGGTCACCAGCACCAGCGAAAAGCCCAATGTGACCATCCATACGGCCCGGCCTCCCAACTGGACGGCAATAATACCCACTCCAATGGCCATCAAGATATGATCCAGCCCGTGAAGCGGCATACTCAACCCCTGAATCAGCGGATGTCCCTGCATCACTTCAGCATGATGGCCAAAAATGGTCTGCTGAAACCCCAACATCGGTATCAGGATCACCCAGCTTCGTCGGACTAACAATAGAAGTCTTACATTCATCTCCGCCACCTCCTCGTGGGGCAGACTCTTTCAGGCAAGAGTCCTGTCACAAATCTCTCCAACCAAGGAGAACCGAAAAAACTCGCGGGTTAACTGTTAATGGTGAGTTGCGTTAAACCGGGCGAGAATTTCTTCTTTCTCCTGGGCCAATTCGTCACTTTGGGCAAAATTCTTTTTCTCAGCAAAACGTTCCAGGGCCATGAGCCAGTGCTCATAATAGCGTTCGCCGGTATCGTACTCTCCGCGCGATTCGGCTTCCCGAATCACACTGCCCAGATATTCCGCCCACTCCTTCCAGGTGATCAAACCCGCTTCGTTCAATTTCACGACTACAGCGAAGACCTGGGCCTGCCAGGGTTCGGCAAATACCGGGCCTTCCTCGTCTCTGGGCAGCAGCGGCAGGTTCTTTAATGCGTCGGCGTCTATCATGTTCTCGAACAACCGCTCAGGAAGCCGCCTCCAGGTAGTCATCGAAAAGATCCAGATATACGCGGTCATTGGGGTTGCTTCGGCTTCCCCAAACTTCGACCGCTTCGAATTTGACGGAGTAGCAGTGCTGGGGCTTGGGTTCCAACCCATGCGCGGCTCTGTCAGGAAGATGAAACACCCCGTGGTCCCTGTCCACCTGGCCCCTTCGTCCTCGGATGTACTGGGGATGTCGGGTGTGGCCTCGGGGATGCTCATTTTTTACCATCACAAGATCACCCACCTGAAACCTTGCCGGAACATCTACATGTGCACTGCTGGTTCGGCCACTTGCAAAACGGGATTCGACTTCCTCGGCTTTCACGGCCCGATAGCCATCCACCCTGGTAAGCCTCCCGTCCGGGTTCTTCAATTCTTCTTCAGTCATGAGCCCGTATTTCACGAACATTTTTTCCATAGCGTACAACCACAGGCCGTAATAGGGAGAGCTCAGATATTCAACTGGATTCATGGTC
>JAUXKG010000325.1 GCA_030624355.1 Acidobacteriota bacterium | reverse complement strand
GTGCACAATGGGACAGAAGAACGGGTCATGCCCTTGGCCGAGATTTTCGTGGGTTACTACGAAACCTGTTTGGAGCCTCACGAGCTGATCCTAGAAATACAGGTGGATCATGCTCCCTCCAACCTGGGTCTCAAGTATCTGCGCTTTTCCGCCGGATCGGACAAACCGGCGGTGGGCAGTGCGGCGGCGATCACCCTCGATTCAGACCAGAAGACCTGTGCCGAGGCTCGATTGGTGCTGGGATGCGTGGCTCCCACTCCGTTGCGGGTTCCCGAGGCAGAAGAACTCTTAAAGGGAAAAGAGTACAGCGAAGCCCTGGCGGAAGAGGCGGCCGACATGGCCTCGAAAGCCTGCTCCCCGCTGGCCGACCTGCGCGGATCGGAAGAGTACAAAAGAGCCATCGTCAAGGTCTTGAGTCGAAAGGCCATCCAGGAAGCCTTCGAGAGAGCCCAGGGCCAGAATGAAGCATAGGGGTGTTTGTCATGAGTAGAACGATTCAAATGACGGTCAATGGGGTCCAACAGGAAGTGACCATCAAACCTCGAGTCACCCTTTTGGAGGTGCTGCGCGATCATCTTCACCTGACCGGGACCAAGCTGGGCTGCGATCAGGAGGTGTGTGGGGCCTGCACGGTTCTGCTGGATGACCTGCCGGTCAGCTCCTGCTCGGTGCTGGGACTGGATGCCGACGGCTGCCAGGTGCAGACCATCGAGGGATTGGCCTCCAACGGGGACCTTCATCCCATTCAGCAGGCCTTCATCGACAAGGGGGCCTTTCAGTGCGCCTTTTGCACGCCCGGCATGATCATGGCGGTCAAAGCGCTCCAGGACCAGCTGTCCGATCCCAGTGAAGAGCGGATTCGCCATTTTCTGGCCGGCAACATTTGCCGCTGCGGCTGCCACATGGAGATTCTAGAAGTGGTGCGATCGCTGTACTCAGCCTGAAGAGTCCTCGAGGAGTGTGCTAACCATGAAGACAAAATCGGTCATCGGACAATCCATACCCCGCTTGGAGAGCAAAGATAAGGTCACCGGAAAACTTTCTTATCTGGATGACCTGAAGATAGGTGGAATGCTCCACGCCAAGGTGTTGCGCAGTCCGCTGCCGCACGCCAGGATCGTCAACATTGACGACTCGCGTGCACGAAAACTGGCTGGCGTGGCCGTCGTGCTGACTCAGGACAACCTGAGAAACAATGCTTCCTGGGAAACCTACTACGGCCCCGTTATGCAAGATCAGGCCATCGTTGCCATCGACAGGGTGCGCTATGTGGGAGACATGGTGGCCGCAGTGGCGGCCGAGCGACCTGAGATAGCGGAAGAAGCGACCGAGTTGATCGAGGTCGAATACGAGGAACTTCCGGCCGTGCACGATCCTGAAGAAGCCCTGGCCGATGGAGCTCCTATCCTGCATGAGACCCGTCGAATGCCTCCAGAGGGTCTGCCGGACCTGTCGGTCGATCTCGAGGGAGGAACCAACCTCTGTAATCACGTACATGTGGAAAAGGGAGATGTTGAGAGAGGGTTTGCTGAGTCTGACCAGATCTTTGAAGAGGTCTTTACCACCCCCAGCACCCAACATATTCCCATGGAAACACCGAGCGCCATAGCCCATCGCGCCGGTAACGGCCGACTGACCGTCTGGTCCACGGTTCAGAATCCCTTCATGATTCGTCGGCAAATGGCTGCCATCTTCCATCTGCCACTGTCCAAGATTCGAGTGGTGTCGTTGAATCTGGGGGGAGGCTATGGGGCGAAGCTGAATGTCAAGTTGGAGCCGCTTGTCGCGGTGCTGGCTTACCTGACCCAGCGGACTGTGGGAATCACCCTCAGCCGCGAGGAAACCTTCCAGACCATGACCAAACATGGGGCCAAAATTTACATAAAGACCGGAACCAAGCAGGATGGGACCATCCTGGCGCGTCGCTGTCGCATTTACCTGAACACAGGCGCCTATGCCGAGATCGGGCCGCGTGTGGCCCAGAAATCAGCCCAGGGAGCAGCAGGTCCCTATGAAATTCCGAATGTGCAGATCGATGCCTATCTGGCTTATTCCAATTGCATCCCGGCAGGAGCCTTTCGAGGATTCGGACTCTCGCAATCGGCTTGGGCCTACGAATCGCAGATGGACACCATCGCCCGTTCGTTGGGGATCGATCCTCTGGAGTTGAGACAGAGGAACCTTCTGGATGAAGGTGGGGAGTTCGTGACGGGTGAAACACTTCACAGCTTTGGCATGAAGGAGTCGCTGGACAAAGTGGCTGCCGCCGCCCAATGGGGCAGCAAGACTGCGGTGAGCGGTTCTCTGGCCAGAGGCAAGGGGCTGGCATGCATTATCTATGGAACCTTAACCCCTTCCATCTCATCGGCCACTATCCGCCTCAATGAAGATGGCAGCGCCACCGTGTACGTCGGGACGGTCGACATGGGGCAGGGATCGGATACGGCCATGGCTCAAATTGCCAGTCAGGAGCTTGCCGTTCCGATTGAGCAGATCTCCATTTTACATTCCGACACCGATTCGAGCCTGTTTGATTTCATCACCGCTTCCAGCAGATCAACCTTTCATATGGGACGGGCGGTGCAGTTGGCTGCCCAGGACATCAAAAAACAGCTGGCCTGTTTTGCGGCTCCCCTCCTTGAAGTCACTCCGGAGGAGGTGGTTTTCGAGGACCAGGTTGCTCGCGCCCAGCGAGATGAGGGAGGCCGATCCCTCCGCTATAGCGAACTTCTGATGGAACATTTCGAGATCAAAGGCGGAAATCTGGTGGGACGCGGAGTCGTTAAGACCAGCAAGGTGAATGAGAAGGGTGAACTGCAGTCAGCAGCCTTCAGGGTGCCGGCTGTCGCTGTTGCCGAGGTAGAGGTCAACAAGGAAACAGGTAGGGTCCGATTGCTTCGCTACATAACAGCGGCCGATGTTGGGAAGGTGCTCAACCCACAATCCTGCCAACAGCAGATCCGGGGTTCTGTCATTATGGGGATTGGACAGGCACTTCTGGAGGAGATTGTCTACCAGAATGGTCTGCCGATTAATCCGAACTTACTGGACTACAACCTGCCACGTTTTCTGGACATGCCGGAAGACATCGAGACGATCCTGGTGGAGCACCCCAGCCCCAACGGTCCCCATGGGGCAAAAGGGGTCGGTGAGCCAGCCATTATTCCGGCACCGTCGGCTATAGCTAATGCCATCGAGGATGCCGTCGGCGTGCGGATCCGGGATTTGCCCATAACTGCTGAAAAGGTTTTGGCGGCTCTTCTGAAAATGAAAACAGAGAGATCGGCCGCATCTTAACTTCCCCTCCCTAGGTTCCAGTCTTCTGCTTCCGAGAAGCCAGTATTTTGCTCTGGCTTTAAGCGGGTTCTCCGTGTAAAAAGAGTGAGCGAGGATCACCATTGACGGAAGCAGCAACCAACAAATCAGTTGAGTCGCGTGGTGGAGGAATTCGCTTCGATTGGCGTCAGGCGATTGCGCGAATGGGTCCCGGATTTGCTTACGTTCTCACCGTGCTGGGTACCGGGGACTTGGTCGCCAACTCCGCCGCCGGAGCCGGATACGGCTATGCCTTGATCTGGATTCTTGCACCGGGTCTGGTCTTTCGTTTCGTCTGGGTCAACGTTTCCGCCAAGTATGTACTGGTCACGGGAGAAAGCCTGATCGAAGGCTATGCTCGAATCGGACAGTGGGTGCTCTGGTTGATCCTGATCAGCCTGATTGTCCTCATGCATCTTTACAACATGTACGCGCTGGTCATGAGTGGCAATGCTGCAAACATGTTGTTGCCCCTGCCCGGCGAATGGAGTGCCAAAATCTGGTCCCTGTTCTTTACCTTGCTGGCATTCGCCATGGCCTACTGGGGTGGCTACGGGGTGCTCGAGCTTTTCTGCAAAGTACTCATCGGTATCATGGGGTTCTCCCTGGTGGTGGTAGCGGTTATCTCCAAACCGGATCCAACGGAAGTTTTACAGGGTATCTTCGTCCCTTCCATTCCGGCGGATCAG
>JAUXKG010000264.1 GCA_030624355.1 Acidobacteriota bacterium | reverse complement strand
GGTGCTGAAGCGGCTGTGTTCTCCGCCAGGAATGGTTAGGAGTTGATTAGGGACACCCGCTTGAGTAAGCGCCTCGTGAAGCCGGGCGGCCTGGCTGTGAGGCACGACAGGATCCGCGTCACCGTGAATGGTTAGAATGGGCGGCAACCCTGGGCGAACATAGGTGAGTGGAGAAACACGTTGTGCGATCTCACGACGATTGGTCAACCCTCCCATCCAGGCAACCGCATAGCTTCTTATGTTGGGCTCCTCAAGCAGCTCAGCGACATCAGTGATACCGAACCAGTTAACAATAGCAGCAACCTTGAGGTCTTCGTCGCCGGGACACCGGCCATCAAGGCCTGCGGATGCTGGTAGCATACCGGTAGTCAGTGCGAGGTGTCCGCCGGCAGAGTGACCCGTTACAACAATTTGGTTGGTGTCAAAGTTGTATTTCTCGGCGTTCTGAATGATCCAGCGCAGAGCACAGCGACAATCCTCGACGGCTGCGGGAGCTAGAGAAACGTTGGCCAAACGATACTCTACATTGACCACCGTCCATCCCATTTCCAGATAAGGCAACCAACGCAGCGTGGAAGTCTCCTTCATGCCCCGCACCCAGCCGCCACCGTGAATATACAGGACTGTGGGGTTCGGTTTCGTTGAGTTGCGCGGAAGATAGAGGTCGAGCTTTGCCTCGTAGCCATCGGCCGTCAAATAAGTAATGTTGGGTACGATGCTATATCGGTTGACTACGTCGGCAGCCCAGGTGGCCGTTTCCGACAGTTGTCCCCAAACCACACCCGGCAAGAGCGCGATGACCAGAATCGCAGTCGGCCAAAAGATCACAGATGAAGACTTTCTCAACATAGATCCCTCCTTTGTAGCTTTGCGGATAGGAATCGGCAATTTCCCAAGTCTTAATCAGATCTCCACTTCGGTGGAGCGGCAGATCAAGGATAGAGCGGGCCTTTCCTCTCTGGCGTTCCAGGTACTCTGCCATCGCTTGGCGAACCAGTCAAGCTCATTCTCCTCTTCCCTGCACTGAATCGGTTCATTCATTCTTGATGAAGTCAGCCATAAGACGGGTCACTTCATCTGGATATTCGCGGTAGGGGGCGTGCCCGCACTGGTTGAAAAAGTGGAGCTGTGCCTTATCGACGGACGGGCTGATCAGCTGAAAAAGGTCTACCCCCATGTCGTAGGTCGCTGAAGGATCATTGAATCCCCAAATGATGAGCGTTGGTGTTTGCAGGCGACCTGCCCTGAGCATATCCAGCGTTTCATCCTTGACCTCATAGAGCCACCAACCGGTACCAGAGTTCCTTGCAAGGGCAGGTCTGGCTCTTACCTTTTCAGGGTTCTGTTCAACAAAACGTTTCCTGAGTGTCTCGAATCTCTCTGCAGCCTCGCGTATTTTGGGATGCAAGGCAACCTCAAGTTGAGCTTCCACAAACTCGTCGGTGATAAAATCTTTCAGAACCGTACTGCGGCTGCTCAACAGTTCCTGACGAATAGAGTCTTTTGTGGGTGGTGGCCCGGCAGGAGTCAGGTTCGGTGCCGATGGTGGCGGATCTCCCGGGGCCAGAGTGTTGCTGTCAAATAGGATAAGACTCCTCACCATGTCCGGGTGATCCATGGCAATGCGAGCCATCGGCAACGCTCCTCTGGAGTGACCCACCAGATGGACCTTCTCGACACTCAGCGTTTCCATAAACCTGTAAATATGCTGCACCGTGGCCTGCAGCGTATAGTCTGCATCGCTGCTAGGGTTATCGGTAAGACCCATGCCGAGTTTGTCCACGGCATACACATGGAAATGGGCCGCCAGGCTAGGGAAAATGGGTATCCACCCATTAGCTGCTGAAGTTGACCTGCCATAATGACCACCGTGGACCAACACCATGGCTTCTCCTCTTCCACCTTCAAAGTAGCGGGTCCTGATGCCGTCAACATTCACAAACTTGGCTTCACCCATCGACTTACTCGCTGCTGCCAAGGGCGAGGCCGTCGATATCAGTAAAGGCAAAGCGCTGAGACCACTGACAGAGTTTTCCAAAAAACTTCTTCTTGACAGGTTCATGGGGTTACCTCCTCTGGCTTCGATTGTTTCTTGAAGTATGATCAGTAAGGAACACAGGCTCACTCTACAAGATTTGCATGGCCAACAAAACTCTGATTTTCACCAAAGGGGATACGATTTCTATGCTCTCTTCCAGTCTGTCACAACAGAGCACTCGCCTTTCCCGTGCTGAAAAGCTAAAATAACGAGCAAACCTTTAGGAGAGTAAGATTATGCCTATCGACACACTCGTCCATGGCGCTCAGGTCGTTTTGCCCTATGGTGGTGGTGTTCAGCGTCTAGACCTGGGTATCGAGGACGGCCGAATATCCGCTCACTTCACTCCCGGCGATCCGGCTATCCGCGAGGCTCGCAGCACCATTGACGCTGGAGGTAAGATCGTACTCCCAGGCGTCATCGATCCTCACACCCATTTGGGCCTGGGTGACCCACAAACCGATTATTTTAGTGAAACCCGTGCTGCCGCTCTGCATGGTGTCACCACTCTCGTGAACTATCTCATGTCGAAGGATCCCTATGAGGAAGAATACAAGACCAACCGGCAACGTGGAGACTCACAAGCTCACGTAGACTACGGCCTGCACGCGATCATCTCCACTCGCGAGCAAATCGCCGAATTGGACAAATACATATCCGATTATGGCATCACGAGTTTTAAATTCTTCATGAGCTTCAGGGGCGACGAAGGCGCCTACATCGGTCTTACACCCATCGACGACGGTCTCATGTTCGAGCTTTTCGAGGCCCTCGGCCAGCGCCCTGGCACCGTGGCCTGCATTCATGCCGAGAACATCGAGGTTGTCTGGAGCCTACGAGATCGCCTCCAGAAATCGGGCGACGACGACCTGAAAGCATGGCATGATTCACGACCTCCCTTTACAGAGGCTGAGGCTGCCGTCCGTGCCATGCTTTTCGCTCGGGAGACCGGCAATGTGGCCTACATTGTCCACACCTCCGCAGGGAAGACCCTGGAAGAGGTCCGCCGGTTCCGCAGTCAAGGTGGCGAAGTTCACATTGAAACTTGTCCTCACTATCTCACCCATACTTACAATTCTCCGGTCGGCAGCCTGGGCAAACAGAACCCGCCGCTGCGCGGCCCTGAAGATGTCGAGGCCCTATGGGAAGGCATTGCCGACGGCACCGTGGATACGATCGGCTCAGACCACGCTCCACGCCTCGGCGACCGCAAGCAGGGAAGCGTTTGGACAGCCTCGCCTGGTCAACCCAATCTACCGCTGATCCTCCCTGTTCTTCTCAGCGAGGGCGTCCGCAGGCGTGGCCTCGCTCTGGAGCGGGTCGCCGAGATCTCCTCGGCGAACAACGCCCGCATTTTCGGCCTCTGGCCCGCTAAGGGCTCGCTCCAGGAGGGGGCCGATGCTGACCTCGTGATCGTCGATCTCGAAAAAGAGAAAACCGTGACTGCTGCTGGGTTAGGAGGCCGAGCTGATTATTCAATCTACGAGGGTATGACACTCACTGGCTGGCCTGTACTCACCATGCTGCGAGGCCAGATCATCGCTCGCGACGGACAGCTTTTGACCGAGGCGGGACAGGGAAGGTTTATCCACCGTCCCTATGCCGGCCCCGAAGCGGAGGTGAACTCCCGATGACGAATTCAGATGATCGTTCAACGAGAGTGGCCTTTACCATTGATCTATTTCCTAGGAGGACCCCATGAACCGCCGTCGCTTCTTGCAGGCTGCGGCCTCCGCAGCCTCTCTTAGTGTCTTGTCCGGTTCTCCCTCTTCCGCAGGTAAAGAGGGCGGCCAAGGGACGAGTCGAATCACGGTGGAGGCTGCCAACGCACTCCTTTTCCGTGATGGAAAACATGAGCTGGCACAAAACGTTTACCTGACCATTGAGGGTAATCGAATCAGTAATATTACCGATACGCGTCCAGCGGAGGCTGGGAGGATCATTCGCTCGTCCAGCCAACACTTGGTGATGCCGGGCTTGATCGATGCACACTCTCGCGCTTCAAGTGCAGGCATCGTTCGGGGTAAGGTCGAAAAGGTTTGGACTGATGCCAGTTCCATCGGGTGGCCGTTTGAATCCATGGCAAAACTGGATTCCCAGGAGCAGATAGATGCCCTTAACCAGTGGGCTCTTTCAGAAGTTCTGAAATCGGGTACCACGACCATTGTGGAAAACAGTTTGAATGTCCGTTATGCCCGTTCGCTGGCAGTGCAAGCCGAGAAAATCGGAATACGTACTTATACAGTGCCTTTCCTGCCCGGAATGCACCGGTTATACGAAACCAGGTTTGAGGAGGCTGAGACAGAGAGAGAATTGGAAAAAGTGCTGGACCTGGTCCGAACTTACAACGCCAATACAGATGGCCTGGTCCGGGTAGGACTCGGACCTGAGACAGCCACTAACGTCACTGTTCCCTTTATCGAACGTATCGCAGAGTTAGCCAGGGACAGGGATTGCATCGTTGCAATGCGTCCTCACAGCCAGGTCGACGTGGTGCCCTTCTTGGAGGAACTCGGCCTTTTAGGTAACCGATTTATCCTGTTCCAAGGGGCTGGTCGGGAACCAAGACACTTCGAAACGGTGTCAAGATCAGGGTCGAGTGTGGTCTACGATGAATTCTCAAATCTTTATCGAACTCC
>JAUXKG010000021.1 GCA_030624355.1 Acidobacteriota bacterium | reverse complement strand
CCGGTGACCCCTAGAATAACCGTCACTCTTCCTCTTCCTCCTCTTCGTCCTCTAAGATCTGATAAGGGACCAGGTTCTTTTCAACCTCCTCAAGGGCGATGTGAGCCGGCTTTCTTGCTTTGGCGTCGATCCTGGGAGGCGCACCCCTCTGAAGCTGCTTGGCACGTTCCGCAGCCACCAGTATCATTCTGAATTTGCTGTCAAAGTGGTTGGGTATCCTGATGACCATTTAGTTCCTCTCTTGAAAAGTAAGAATGATTTTCTCGGCTCGCTCGATCTGGTTCTCTACTTCGCAATATTCAGCAGTGATCCGATCGTCTTCCTTCACTGGTTCGCCTCGAGCAGCCATGATAAATGATTTTAACTCATTTAGAGACTTCCCGATCTCGCTGTTGACAATAAGGTACCCGTATTCTTTGTAAAGCTGGATCTCCTCTCGGGCAATATTCAATCTCTTCTCGATGACTTTTTGGTCGTCTAAACTTCGCCTCTTCAACCGTGACCGAAGCTCATCAAAAGACGGAGGAAACACAAATATCAGAACGGTTTCAGGCCTCCTCGCTTTGACCTTCAGGGCCCCCTGTACATCGATGTCCAAGAGAACATCGGTTCCGGAACTGAGCTGAGATTCGACAAAAGCTAGGTTGGTTCCATAATAATTTCCATAAACATGAGCATGTTCCAAAAAGGCTTCTTCGACAATCATTGTCTCGAATTCGGTCTCGGAGACAAAAAAGTATTCCACCCCGTGCCGTTCCTGGCCCCTCGGCCTTCGGGTGGTATGACTCACCGCAAACTGCAGATTGGAAACCTCCTCCAGCAAGCGAATAGCCAGACTCGTCTTTCCAGAACCGGACGGAGCACTAATGATGAACAGCCTACCCCTATTCGACATTTTGAACCTGTTCTCGAATCTTTTCGATCTCCGCCTTTCCTTCTACTCCGGGCTCGGAGATTGCCGCCAGCGGCGACTTGGAAAGAACAGTGTTCATCTCCCGACCCATCTCCTGACAAATAAAGTCCAACCGTCTTCCCACCACCTGCTCCTCCGAATCCAGGCAGACTTGAAACTGTTCCAGATGACTTCGCAGTCGAGTGATCTCCTCGGAAATATCTGAGCGGTCGGCAAAGTACACCATCTCCTGGGCCAGTCGATTCTCGTCGACGACCTGCTCAGGAACAAGGTCCGCCAGGCGTTTCATAAGCTTTTTCCGATAATGACTCTGGACGAGTGCCGTCTGCTCGGCGATCAGATCGGTGATCTTGGCTAGACGGCTCAGGCGTTTAACCAAATCCATTTTGAGCGCCGCTCCCTCGGCACGCCGGACGGCAATCACTTCGCCAGCCGCTTCTAGTACCACTTCCAAAATGGCCTGTCGAACCGGCTCCGAGGTGGAATCGACCTGTCTTGGAATTACCACACCCGGGAGCTGTAGCAGCGATGAGACGTCCACCTCACCTACCGCTCCCAGAGAGCGTGCTTTCTCCGCCAGCACCAGGTAGTTTTCAACCAGCGTTTGATTCAGATCGTACTGATCAGACCGATTGATCACCAAATCGACATGAACATCGACTCTCCCCCGCACCAACAGAGACTCCAACTCTTTCCTGATCTCCCGTTCAAGAGAGACCAGCTCTTTGGGAAGACGCACCTTGAGGTCGAGGTATCGGCTATTGACGGTCCGGATCTCGACAGCCACCCCGACCTCCTCGACTGATAGGGCAGCCTGACCAAATCCTGTCATGCTACGCACGGTTCATACCTTTCGCGACTAAGACGGCATTAAATCAGAACTTTACGAAACAACCTTTACATCGGCAAACTGCAGATCATGGAGCTTGCGATAAACACCGGAGCGTTCGAGCAGACTATCATGGTTTCCAATCTCAACAATCCCTCCTCCTTCCATGACCACAATTCTGTGAGCCGCTCGAACCGTCGAAAGTCGATGAGCAATCACCAGTGTTGTCCGGTTTTGCATCAAATTGTAGAGGGCCTCCTGAACTAACCGCTCCGATTCGCTGTCCAAAGCTGAAGTGGCCTCGTCCAGAATCAGGACCGGTGCATCCTTGAGAATGGCCCGGGCGATCGCTATCCGCTGGCGCTCACCACCGGAAAGTCTCTGTCCTCTTTCTCCAACAACCGTGTCATACCCCTGAGGAAGATTTAGAATGAAATCATGGATGCAGGCTGCTCTGGCGGCCTCCATGATTTCTTCTCTGGTACAGTCTTTTCTCCCATAAGCAATATTGTTTCGGATCGTGTCATCGAAAAGAAACGTTTCCTGAGTCACCATAGCGATCTGCTGACGAAGAGAGAGTAGCGTCACCTGGCGTATGTCTGATCCATCGATGGTGATTCGCCCGGAAGTCACATCATAAAAGCGGGGAATGAGACCTGCGACAGTGCTCTTTCCGGCACCGCTGCTTCCTACCAGGGCAACAATCTCTCCCTTCTGGATGACAAGATCTATTCCAGTTAGAACCGGCTGAGAGTCCGGTTCTTGGTAGCGGAAGGAAACATTGTCGAAGGCTATCTCGTGCTGAATAGGACTCAACTCTCGGGCCTCCGGGTTGTCCTTGATTTCGATATGAGTATCTAGAAGCTCGAAAATACGGCTGGAAGAGGCAAAGGCCTGTTGAAAATGCAAATGCATGCGAGACAATTTTCGCACCGGTTCATAAAGCCGGAAAAGAGCGGCTACAAAAACCACGAAGGCCCCTACGGTGAACCCTCTGTTAATCTCATAATGGGCGTAGAGCAAAAACGGGACAAAAGAGACATATCCAATGAATTCTACCAGAGGTGAACTCAATGCACTGATCCGCGCTACCTTGAGATTGGCTCGAACCAGGCGATCGGTCGATTCATCAAATCGTCTTCGCTCAAATTCTTCCATCCCGAAGGCCTTCACGATTCGCTGTCCCACAATGGTCTCCTGCAGTGTTCGCGAGATCTCCGAGAGATTCTCCTGGCTTCTCCAGCTCACCTGCCTCATCCTGTGGCCGAGCTTGACAGTGATCCAGAGAACGAGTGGACCGATCAGAAAAGACAAAAGGGCCAACTTCCAGTCGGTGTAAAACACCAGCGCTAGAAAAAACAACAACAGGAGTACTTGTCGAAAAAAGTCGGTCAGGGTCCTGCTAACCGTTTCCTGAAGTCGCTCGCTGTCGGCAATAACTCGGGCCATCAGCTTCCCGGTTGCCTGACCGGCATAGAAGGCCATCGACTGGTCCAGCAAGTGACTGTTGAGGCGTTTTCTCAAAGCAGCCACGACCTGCTGGCCGCTGTAGCTCATCGCATATTCGGCAAGATAGAGAAAAATCCCTTTGAAGAATGAAAACAACACCAGAAAAAAGGCGACTCGAACCAGGCTATTCTGGCTCAAACCCAGCAGCGGCTGCAGAAAGGCGAATTTGTCACTGCCGGACGAGGCCATTCCTGCACTACTGGACAGTTGGTTGAAAATGGGAGCCAGCAGCATGATGACCACTGTTTCCAGAGCCCCACTGGCCACCAGAAGGAGCAGCGACACGATCAGCAAATGAATATTGGGACGAATGTAGGGGAAGAGCCTGCGAAGATCATTCATTTCAGGCGGATTCTAGTGTCCTGTCTCACAAATAGCAAAACATTTGCTGAAGGGACTCTGAGACGAGATCGCGGAGCGAGGAAGAGGCGATGTGGTAACATCATCGACGACGAGCAACAAAGAGATCGGCCAAAGTCCCTTCAGCCCTGGGGGTTACGGCGGGACGGCCTGTGCTTCTTTGTTGCTTCTCCTCGCCGATGCCCCATATCGACTCGTCGTCGCGCCTCGAATCACAAACCGTCGCGACCGTAACAAATGTCATGCTATTTGTGAGACAGGACACTAGCAGTTTCATGTGCCCCCCAGTCAACCCATACAGACCTTACACCACCCAATCAGCATCAATCCGTTGAACAGGTATCAATTGGCGAGACAGGCTGGTGTCGGAAAGAAAAGAGGCGACAGTTTACTCTGTCCCCTTTTTTCTTCTTCGGGTCTGTTGTAAGGTTTGAGCCATGATTCGAACCATCGAATGGACCGATCAAGGAGTGGTCATGATTGACCAGCGACTGCTCCCTACCGAGGAGGTCTACAACACTTACAAAACAGTTGAAGAAGTGGCTGAAGCGATCCGGTCCATGGTGATTCGAGGAGCTCCTGCCATCGGAGTGGCCGCTGCCATGGGGATCGCTCTGGGTGTAAAAAATTTGGCCTCCGAGGACGGTCTGAAAGAGAAGTTCGACCGCATCTGTCAGATCATTCGAGAAACTCGTCCCACGGCTCGCAACCTTTTCTGGGCCATTGAGCGAATGAGAGAAATTTTCGAACGTCACAGGGAAGCCTCGCTGCAGGAAATTCAGACCGCTTTAGAGCAGGAGGCGGTCCGAATCCATCGAGAGGACATCGAGATCAACCGGAAGATAGGAGAGCATGGACAGCAGTTGCTGGCTCAGAGGGTCAATGTCCTGACCCACTGCAACGCCGGCGCCCTGGCCACGGCCGGCTACGGCACGGCCCTGGGAGTGATTCGAGCTGCGGTAGAGAATGGAAAGGAGATCCAGGTCTTTGCCGACGAAACCCGCCCTTTTCTGCAGGGTTCCCGACTGACGGCCTGGGAGATGATGAAGGAGAGGATTCCCTGCACACTGATCACCGATAACATGGCTGGCTATTTCATGCGGTTGGGACAGATTGAGACGGTGGTGGTGGGAGCTGATCGGATTGCTGCCAATGGTGATGTAGCCAACAAGATCGGAACTTATACAGTGGCTGTACTGGCCAAAGAACACGATGTGCCCTTCTATGTAGCCGCCCCCCTTTCCACCATCGATCTGAACACACCCACTGGCGATCAGATTCCCATCGAACAGCGTGACATCAAGGAGGTCACGGAAATGAACGGTCGGATTCTGGTTCCTCAGGGGGTTTCAGTGGCCAATCCCGCCTTTGACGTGACCCCCAATCACCTGATCTCCGCCATTATCACAGAACAAGGAGTGGTCAAGGAGCCCTATCAGGAAACCATCGCCTCCCTCTTCCGGAAATGATTGTTCTGGGCATCGAGTCCAGCTGCGACGAAACAGCTGCAGCCCTACTCAAGGATGGCCATACCCTTCTCTCCAGCGTAGTAGCCTCACAAATCGCTGTACACTCCGAATTTGGAGGTGTGGTTCCCGAATTGGCCAGCCGTGAACATGTGGACAGCATCTGTTTCACCGTTGAGGAGTGCCTGCGAGAGGCGGGCAGCCAATGGAGTAAGATCAACGCCATCGCGGTCACACGAGGGCCCGGTCTGATGGGAGCGCTACTGGTAGGCATGGCCTATGCCAAAGGGCTGGCTTACGGGCTGAACCTCCCCTTGGTGGGCATCAACCACCTGGAGGGACACATCTGTTCGATTTTCCTAAATCATCCGGTGGCGGAGTTACCGGCACTCTCACTGGTGGTCTCAGGAGGCCACACCAACCTGTTCCATCTGCAGGAGCCCAGCCGCTACCAAGAGGTTTCAAGAACCCGAGACGACGCCGCCGGAGAGGCTCTGGACAAGCTCTCTAAGCACCTGGGCCTGAGATATCCTGGAGGACCGGTGATCGATCGATTGGCCCCGCATGGAGACGTCAATGCCGTTCCCTTCACTATCCCGAAAATCAGCGACGGCTCTCTCGACTTCAGCTTTAGTGGCATTAAGGCTGCTGCCCTGCGTCATCTCCATCTGCACCACATCTCTCCGCTGAAAAAGGGAGCCTCTCAGATGCCGGAAGAGATTCCTCAGCCCATTCTAGACCTGGTGGCCAGCTATCAGAGCTCCATCATCGACCAGTTGCTGGATCGTCTCAAACGGGCTCTGGCGGGCCGCCAGGTTCGCTCCATCCAGATTTCGGGAGGGGTGTCCTGCAATAGCGAACTGCGCCGACGCGCCACCGAGTTCTTCAAGCAGCTAGGCCTGCCTGTGTATTATCCGACACTCGAGCTGACAACCGACAACGCGGCCATGATTGCAGCGGCCGGTACCAAACGGCTGCTGGCCGGAAGCAGAGACTCGTGGGACCTGACGGTTGATCCCAATCTGGCGCTTACGACTGAATGAGCACGCCCGAGTACCAAATCCTGGATCGCTATCTGGAGACCGTTTTCTCTCTGATCGAGGGTCTGGCTGACGTCGAGGAAGCCTCTCACCACCTGCACGATTACCTACAGTGGCACCGACAGCAGGGACTCAATCCGGAATTGGAATCTTTTTTGATCGAGCTTTTCTTTGACAAGTGCCACAGAGAATTCACAGATCCCGGGCCACCGGAGTAAAGGAAAACCAGCTGGCTATGGCCCCGGGAGTGACACGGCGAAGACTCTGCACATGCCTTCTCTTGCTGCGAAATCTATGCCGAAGGCGCCAAACGTCACGGTAAGCCGGCAGAGAGTTCCATTCGAAGAGCAGCACATAGACCAGAATCGCCAGATCCCGGATCCACATATAGGGAAAACATTTCCAGCGCACTGCGGCATCCAGATTTTTCTTCCGCATCAGATAACGGTTCTTCAGGGAGTGATAGTTGATGAGTTGAGAGAGACGTCGCCGGCGCGAAGGCAGGACGTGTCGGCAGTGAAGGGCTCGGGCACCGGGCTCGTAGATGACTTTCCACCCGTTCAGTTGAGCTCTCCAGGCCAGATCCGCATCTTCACGATAGACGAAAAAATCTTCATCCAGGTATTCGCTTTCAATGCCGAGGTCTTCCAGCATTTCCCTCCTGCACAACAAGGCTGCTCCGGTGACTCCAAAAACCAACTGTCTCTGATCGTACTGTCCACGGTCCTCTTCCTCGCTTCCCCGATCGAAGTGTCGCTGCGAGGGAGTAAAAAACATTCCTGTGCTGTCCAGAACCGGGAAGCCTCTGCGAAACAGTTTTTCACCATTTCTGTCCATCCGATACAGCTTGCCTCCCGCCATTCCGGCACCGTCACATTCGTCCAGAGCGGCCAAAAGAACTTCCACCTAGTCGGAACACAACACTACATCGGCGTTCAGCAGCAGTGCCGTCTCGAAATTAGGGTCTGTCAGGTTATGGTTGTTTCCGAGACTGTAGCCACAGTTTTTTCCTGATTCGTAGAGTTCCACTGCGAAACTTCGAGCGATGTCTCGGGTGGCGTCTTGAGAAGCATTGTCAAAGATCTTCACACGCACCTCCACAGTCTGATTCTTTAGCGAATCCAGACAGCGTGCTAGGAAGAGTTCCTCATTGTGGGTCACCAGGCTCACGAGCACTGGGGCTTGGCCAGTTTTCATCTTCGCACCAGCAGTCTGCGAGTCCACATGCCGACATGGACTGGAAGCCAAAGTACGGGATAAGAGTACGGGTGATGCTTTTTCAAGTACTTCAAGAGATTTCGGTAGAAAATCCTGACAAAAGCAGGGTAGCCCAACCGAGTTGCGGAGATTCCGCCCCGATGGATGAATGGCAGGTGTGGAAAATAGAAGACCTGCCATCGAGTGGTCTGAATCCGCTTGCAGAAGTCAACGTCCTCGAACCAGGCGGGATAGAATCGAGTATCGAACCCTCCCAGTTCCACCCAGGCCTGCCTTCGAAGCAGCCAGCAGGCAGCAGCCGGCTGTTCCATCCTCAGTTCTACTTGGGAAGAAACAGGGTCCGGACTGGCTCCGGATTCGCTCGATTCCTGATCCGGGACAGCTTGAAGCCATTCCATCAGCTCATCAAGAAAGAGCACATCTGAGAGCACGTTTTTCCAGTCGGGAAACGGTCTAATTTGGAAACGATTCTGTGACTGCCCATCGGGATCTCTCAGTGAGCCACATACAATAGCCGCATCGGGACGACCTTCAACCTCTCGATAAAGCCGACGAACACTATCCGGAATCACTTCAATATCGGGATTCAGGAGCAAGAGAACATTCGCGCCGGTTCGGGAAATTCCTTCGTTCGCAGCTCCAGCAAACCCTTGATTTTCAGTGTGTGCCAGCAGCCGAACTTCAGAATGCAGTTGCAGGGCCTCAAGACTGGAATCACTGGAGCCATTGTCGACAACCCAGATTTCTTTGAACTCACCTGCCATCGGAGCCAGCGAGTCCAACAGACGAATTAAATTCTTACCGCTGTTCCAATTGACAATGACCGCACTCAGATCCATTGGATCAATGCCCGTGCCTCGATGCATGGCGCCAAAGCAATTGACTCACTTTTCCCACCTGTAGCTGGCCTGAACTGACCAGCGCATCATTCCGTAGACCAGCCCGGAGTCGACTAGGTTGACGATATAAGCGTTGTCAATCCAGTCTTCGATACTGTGCTGCCAGATATTTCCATTGGCAACGGCCGGGGAAATCGAATAGCTGTCGGGACGCAATTCTGGAATCTGGATTTGAAATCCTACCGTCAGGACATCCTCCGGATTGGTCGGAGGCAAGTGAAGCCCTTCATATGAGGTATTGGAGGCCGCGATCTCGACTCCCAGATGATCGCGGATAGTGAAGCCGATGATGGGATTCTGAAGGGGTCTGACAAATTGGACTGAAATGACGAGATGAACCTCCTCTCCAGCCCTGATTTCATTCAACACCTCTCCCTCGCTCGAGTGCAAAATAATACCGATGACCTTCGCTCCCCCATCTCCATAACGGTGGTGAATATGGGGGATGGTGCTGACAACTTGTAGATTTTGGTCCTGCTCCGCACCGGTCCAGACCTCGCCGGATCCGGCCTTTTGTTCCCTTCCAGCGATCAGCGCCTGATAGCGCTGCACGACCTGTTCCGGATCTCCGTCCTCCAGTTTCTGACCGTGATCCAGCAGGATGGCCCTGTCGCAAAAACGGGTGATCGCCTGCAAGTCATGAGTTACAAACAAGATCGTTTTTCCCTCCTGCCTCAAGCGGCGGATCCGATTGGTGCAGCGGTGTTGAAAAACCAAATCTCCAACTGCGAGGACCTCATCCACCAGCAAGATGTCCGGATCCACGTGGATGGCCACCGCGAATGCCAGGCGCATAAACATCCCGCTCGAGTAGGTTTTCACCGGTTGATCCACGAACTCTCCGATCTCGGCAAAGTCCAGGATGTCTTCCAATCTCTTCTCGACCTGGGAGTGGGTGAGTCCCATAATCGCTCCATTCATGAAGACGTTGTCACGCCCGGTAAACTCCGGACTAAATCCAGATCCCAACTCAAGAAGAGCTGAAACCTTCCCTTCGACAGAGCACTCACCGGAAGTCTGCGTCAGGATGCCGGCTACAACTTGAAGTAGGGTGCTTTTCCCCGATCCATTCTGTCCGACTATCCCCAGTGTGGTGCCCGGAGACACCTCCAGACTGATGTCCTTCAGCGCCCAAAACTCACGATGCCACCGCTTTCTCCGAAGGGTAAGAAGTTCGGCCAGCTTTTGACTGGGGCGATCGTATATGGCGTATTTCTTGGAGAGGTGCTTGAGATGAATCGCCTGTCGTTTAATATTCTCCTCAGAGAACATCCACGAATTCCCTCTTGGTGCTTCGAAACACCAGACCGCCCACCACAAAGGCAGCCAAGGCCAAAACTGACAGCCAGAGAAGTGACTCAAAATCGGGTAATCGATTTTCCAGAAGCAGGCGGCGATACCCTTCGACTACGTGAGTGAGCGGATTCAATCTAATCCATCGACGGAAGATCTCTGGAACCATGGTCGTGTCGTAAAAAATAGGTGTAAACCAAAACCAGAAGACCATGACCACCGACAGGATCTGGGCCGTGTCACGAAGGAACACCTGCAAAGCGGCCACTAGCCAACCCAACCCCAGGGCAAACCACATCAACAACAGCAGGTAAACCGGAACCAACAGAGCGGCCCAGCCAATGGTATTGAAATAGCATAGAACCACAAACAGAATGAGAAAACCTACCAGATGGTTGACCAGGTTAGACAAGAGTAAGGATATGGGAAGTATCTCTGATGGAAACAGGGTCTTGCGGATCAGATTGGCATTATCCACGATCGAGGTGCAGGATCTCATCACCGTATCCTGAAAATACAACCAGGGCAGTATTCCGCAGAACAGAAAGACTGCAAAGTTGTCTATCCCCTTCAGATCGGGTTTGACCCTGAAGACAATGGTAAAAACAAAGGTGTAACTCACCAACAGAACCAGGGGGTGAACTAAAGACCAGAAGAACCCCATGAAAGACCCTACATACCTTCCTCTCAGGTCGCGAATCATAAAATTCCAGATCAAATGACGTTGAAGAATGGTCTTCCGGAGGAAGTTGTTAGAAACAGTGATCAGAGTCGACAGTAAGTTCATGGAACAAAGTCTCGTATCGAGTGACTACCTCCTCCCAATCGTAAAACTCCTGCACCCGATTCTGAGCCAGTTTCCGGTAGCGATCGTATTCCTCAGGCCGAGAACAGATTTGGTACATGAGCCGGCCGAGCGATTCTAAATCATTGACAGGATAAAGAAAACCCGCCTCTCCGGTCACTTCCCTATTCTCCACAGTTCCATTGACCAGTACGAGACAACCCGCCCCCATTGCCTCAATCAGCGCCGGGTGAGTACCTCCCACCTCGGTAGCGTGCACGTAACAGAGACAATGAGATAGCAGCTCACGGTAACCCAGTCCATAGATGGACCCGGGCAAGAGAATGTTCCCTCCCTGGGCCAAACTGCGAAGCTTGGCAATATATCGTGAACTGTAGGGAGCATCCCCGACCAACACCAACGGATGAGCGACCCCTGATTGCCGATAGGCTCGAATCACCAGGTCCGCGTTGTTTTCCGGTTCGAGCCGACTGACGTACAGAAGATACTGTCCTGACTCCAGTCCGAGTCGGTCCAGAGTCTTACGACTTTGAACGATTTCTACCGGCGCGCCATAAGGGATGAACCTCGAATGAAATCCATACTCTTCGCGATAGTATCTTTGAACAGAGCGGGCATCACTGACCACTTGATCGGGAAGAAGGGTGGCTAGAAACTCGCTTAGCCGATAGTAGGACTGGCCCAGGCGGCTCCATTTCTTTCGCAGTCTCTCAACTCCGTCAACATTGAGAACCACCTTCTGCCCCACCAGCCTGGGGATCCAACAGACAAACGCATTGGCTGCATTGCATATCAGAACGACATCATACCCTCCTGGCAGAGCCGCAAGAACTGAAGCAGCCGTGTGAGTGACCGTCTCCAAATACTTTGTCCGAATCGCCGGAAGCGTTCTGATTTCGACTCCCCGATAGGAGTGCAGTCGGGGATCGACAACATGAGATCGACCGTACACCGTGACCCGATGTCCTCGCTTCACCAGACGAGTGGAGAGCTCCTCGGCAAAAGTTTCAAATCCTCCGTAATTGGCTGGGATTCCACGCGTCCCCAGAAGGGCGACTCTAAGAGGTTTCTTCCCGGGGGTACTTGAGGACATAAGGAACTGTGACAAAAAACAGGAGCAGGATCAAGATTTCCGAATCTCCAAAATTATACTCAAACAGGCCTGCCAACAAAAAAGACGATACCACTCCAATTCCAATCGTTGCCATGCCGGAGGGAAATTGATCGATCTCAGTGCTTCTCCTGAAACGGATGAAATCTCGTAACAGCCGAATCCACAAAGCCATCCACGCTCCCAGAGTGATGAGGCCCATTTCAGCAGCGATATGTAAGAAATTGTTGTGAAGGTGCTGATAGATCCACCTGGGAAACTCATCGGTTCCGTTGTACTGATGGTAGATTCGAGGCACCATTCGTGGTCCAACCCCCCACCAGGGATGCTCCTTGATGATATTCGAGCCGGTATGGAACAACTCGATACGAATCCGGGTGGTGGTATCCGAGGAATCGAACCCGGAGTAAAGCCGCTGCTTGAAGTGTCCGGGCAGAGCCAGAAAAATCACTATTAGAATCCCCATTCCGGCTACCATCCAGCGAAATCGATGGATCCATAGCAGCAAGCACAGCCCGCCAACGGTTCCTAGCCAGGCGTTTCGGGTTTGGGTCAGGACCAGAGCCAGCAGAAAAATCACCAGCACCGCCGTCCATCCCCCAACTCCTAGTAACTCCCGATGGTTCCACAAGCGATGGGGTTTCGGGCCTTCGGTGACTTGGCTGTCCGTGGCTGTACCCTGACTGGACATTGCCGGCAGGCGATAAAACAACAGATACCCGACCAGAGCCACTGAGCACATCATGAGCTGTCCGGAGAAGGTCATCCAGTGTCCCATGAATCCATCGATCCGATTCAGGAGTGTCACATCCATCAACCAAAGGTACTGCAAGATTCCATACAACGAGCTGCCCGCCAAGAGAGCAAATATGGCTCTCAGTGCTTGCTCCACCCATTGGGGCTTTACATAGGTGAAGATCAGAAAGATGTAAGAGTACTTAATCAGTCTCTTCAAGTAAGGCAGGCTGATCGAAACATCGTCGGAAAAAGCTACAGCTCCCACCACCAGCAACAGAAAAGCCAGTACAAAGCCAAAAAAGGGAGGAAATCTCAAATGGACCTTCTTGCGCTTCCAGCAGTCCACCAGCCACAGCAAGATCGCCACGCAGAAGAAGGTATCCGATACAAAGATCGAGAGCACCGAAGAGACCACTCCCGCCAGAAGAACAAACCCGATCCACCTATCCAACATAGAACTCTGCTATAGCATCGGCAACTTCCAGGACCTGGTCCTGCGTCATGCCCGGATAGGCAGGGAAACAGAGAACCTCTTGACACACAATCTCAGCATTCGGAAAATCACCTCGTTTATAGTTTAAATGCCGATAAGCGGGTAGAAGGTGAATCGGGGTCGGGTAGATGATCTTTGTTTCAATCCCGAGCTGTGTCAGGTGATTCACAAGCTCAGAACGTCGATCCACCCGTGCCGCTACAAGATAGTAACTGTGACGACAGTTATCTGGTTCCTTCTGAAAGCGAACCGCTCCCAGATCACTCAACCTGTCCTGATAAAGAACTGCCAGCTGACGCCGGGCCCTGACCCAGTCTTCCAGAAAGCCAAGCTTGAGGCCAAGCACGGCTGCCTGCAAAGCATCCATGCGTGAGTTGTAGCCTTCTTCCTGGTGTTCGTACTGCCCCACCACCTCACCATGATTTCTGAGTCGTCGAATTCGCTCAGCTACCGACTCATCATTACTGGTGACGGCGCCGCTGTCACCGAAGGCGCCCAGATTCTTGCTGGGATAGAAGCTAAACGCCGCTGATTGTCCAAAACTACCCACTTTTTGCTCTCCAATCGCGGCTCCATGCGCCTGGCAGGCGTCTTCGATAACTATCAAGTCGTGGCGCTCGGCGAGTTCGAGAATGGCCCCCATGGGAGCCGGGAGGCCAAAAATGTGAACTGGCAACACCACCTTGCTGCGCCCGGTAATCCCAGACTCAACGGCCTCCACCGAAAGGTTGAATGTCTCCGATTCGATGTCTGCAAGAACCAGCCTGCCAGTCTGGCTGATCACTTCCGTGGTGGCGATGAAAGTAAACGGTGAAGTGATGACTTCGTCATCAGAATCCACGCCGGCCGCCAACAATGCCAGCCGCAAACCGTCT
>JAUXKG010000412.1 GCA_030624355.1 Acidobacteriota bacterium | reverse complement strand
GGTGTGTACAGATGGGGCACGATCAGATCCTGGGATTCCGGATCCAGGATTAGTGTCCCACATTCGAGTTGAGTTAATATTTCAGCCATGTCTTCACCGAACGAATCAACTGTCAGGCCCAAGCTGGCCTCGAACGTCTCTGAGCTAATCGGAAATACTCCTATGATCCGCCTCAACAGAATGTCTCCGGCTGACGGAGCATCGATCCTGGCCAAGTTGGAGTTTTTGAATCCGGCAGGCAGCGTCAAAGATCGAATCGCCTTGGCCATGATTGCCTCCGCGGAACAGCAGGGACAACTCCAACCCGGCGTGACCGTGGTCGAGGCCACCAGCGGCAACACCGGGATCGCTCTGGCAATGCTGTGTGCCGAGCGAGGGTATCGGTTAATCCTGACCATGCCCGAAACAATGAGTTTCGAACGGCGTTCCCTTGTCACCCGCTACGGTGCCGAGGTGGTTCTGACGCCCGGCTCCGAAGACATCACTGGAGCCGTCCGGCGTGCCAAGAAGATCATCAGCCAGAATCCTCGCTGCATCGAGCTGCGCCAATTTGACAATCCGGCCAACCCGGAAGCCCACCGTCAGACTACGGCTCGGGAAATACTGGATTCTGTTGAAGGCCCCATCTCGGCTTTTGTCGCCGGAGTGGGCACCGGGGGGACCATCACCGGCGTGGGAGAAGTTCTGAAAGCAAAGTTCCCTGAGATAAGAGTGGTGGCCGTGGAACCCGCGTCTTCGGCCCTATTAAGTGGCAAGAAGCCAGGCAGACATGCCATTGAAGGTATTGGAGCAGGATTCATTCCCTCCGTCCTGAATCGCGACATCATTGACGAGGTGATTGCGATCGACGATCAGGACGCCTTCGCCACTTCAAAGACTTTGGCTTCCGAGGAATCCTTGATGGTCGGAATATCTTCCGGTGCGGCAGCCCATGCGGCCCGGCAGGTGGCCCAGCGATTGTCACCCGAAGAAGTGGTGGTCACGGTCTTGCCCGACACCGGAACACGATACTTCAGTGTCGAGGAATACCTGGGACGGGAGCAGCCGGAAGTCGGGGAAATTCTGCTCTGAGCAGGGATTTTTCTAAACTTTATCGAGTCTCTGTCTGGTGCCAATAACCTTCTAGCGAGCGAATGTGAGTGTTCAAAAGTCAGTTGATCGTTTGAGCTTGAGTCGCAGGGAAGAGGCCTTTGAAAGGCAATTTCTCAAACGACTGCAATCGTGGAACAGTCAGAGCCTCTGGCCGGGGATCATCCTGTGTGTGGTTTTGACCTGGCTGGCCTGGTTGGTAAGCCGGCTTCCTTTCTATCCCTTTACGGTGGCCAGCGGACAGCATCCAATCAGTGTTGCAGCCTTGGCACTGGCCTTCGGGATCATAGTAGGCAATGCCCTTCCTTCCACAGTTCATTTCAAGCGGGGCACTGACATTGTCATCAGGAAAATCCTCCCCATCGGCATCGTTCTGCTGGGAGTCCGTTTAGATTTTTACGATCTAATTCGAGTTGGCCTGAGCGCTCTCATGGCGGCCGTGATCACAATCGGAGTGGTCATTGTACTGACTCACTTGATCGCGCGTGTGATGGGAGTCAACCAGAAACTCGGATGGCTCATTGGTGCTGGAACCGCCATCTGTGGCACCTCCGCCATACTGGTGACCGCACCTGTCATCGAGGCAGAAGAGGACGACGTGGCTTTTTCAGTGGCCGCCATCAATCTGTTCGGTGTGGCTGTGATGATCGCCTTCCCGATTCTGGCAGCCCTGCTCAAAATGGAAGCTGAGCTTTTCGGGATCTGGTGTGGACTGTCCATCCATGCGACTCCTCAAGTCATCGCTGCCGGATTTGCTCACTACCTGGACGGCCAATCAGCGGGAGAAGTGGCCACCATCGTAAAGCTCACACGAGTCTCTCTCTTGGGACCCTCTGTGTTTGTCTTGGGGGCGTTCTATGCAATTCAACGTCGCAAGCATGAAGTTTTTGTAAAACACCAGAAGCTGAACTACCTGAAACTGATACCCACTTTCGTCCTGTTTTTCATGGGGATGGCCTTGTTGCGGACGCTGGGATTCTTTCCGGAAGTCACCTTGCACATGTCGGACCGATTCATACTGGGGCAGCAGGACTACACTTTGGACCTGGCTGGAGTGATCGGAGAAACGTCGATGTGGCTCATTGCCGGCGCACTGACAGGGGTTGGCTTAAACACGAAATTCCGAGCACTCAAGGCTGTCGGTCTAAGGCCGTTACTGTTAGGCTTGACATCCACGGTTGTGATTGGCATAACCGGTTTTCTCTTGGCCATGTTGGCAATCACCATCCTTCTGTGACAAAGGAGATTTATGCGGGGACACACTCAAAACGACCGCTGGCTGGCGATGGCATTTTCCCTCTGTTTGATCACCGCTGTCGCTTTTGCCGCGACCCGAAGGATCGAGCTGACCCTTCGCGAAGGGACCTCCATGGCGGTCGCCCTTTCCCCTGATGGAGAAAGACTGGCAGTTGACCTGCTGGGCAGCCTTTGGATCCTGCCGTCTGAAGGCGGGGTTGCCCATCGAATCACCGACGAGTCGAGCGACGCCCGTCAACCTAGCTGGTTTCCCGACGGAAAGACTCTGGCTTTTCAGTCCTTCCGGTATGGTTCCTGGGACATCGTTGCACTGTCTGCCGACGGCACAAACTGGAGACAGCTGACTCATGGGCCCTTTGACGATCGGGAACCCCAGGTTTCGCCCGACGGCAAATGGGTCGCCTTCTCCTCCGATCGGAGCGGCAGCTATGACATCTGGACACTGAATTCCGAGACCGGTCAACTGAGGCAATGGACCCACCATCCCGACAACGAATTCATGCCCAGTTGGTCGCCCGACGGGCGCCTGGCCTTCGTTTCCAACCGCTCGCCCGAGCCGGGTGCCGAGCGCACAACCGACCGAGGCCGGACCATCCCTTCACCCAGCATCTGGGCAGTCACTCGGGAGGGAGACGAGGAACTTCTGGTTCCGGCACAGACTTCCGTCGATGCGCCTTTTTCTGTCCCCAGTTCTGTGAACGCTCCCTCCTGGAGCCCGGATGGGAGCAGTCTTGTGTATAACCTGGTCGACAACCAGGGAAGCCGGTTGATTCTCTCAGGCACG